>JBBDLY010000570.1:1175-1670 GCA_040878585.1 Pirellulales bacterium | reverse complement strand
GCAATGTAGTAAAAGATCTGCTGGCCTAAGTCGTGGCGGAAGCTGCCAGCTTCCGACGAATAAACAATAGGCTTGCAAGTCTACTCTGGCGCCGCGGACGCTGGCAGCCTGCCTCAACGGTCGGACGCTGGCAGCGTCCGCCACGATAGTGTCTGCCATGATTATTTCCGCCAATTGTCACTCAGCCATCCAACCAGTGCCGACTCCGACCGGTCGCGTTGATAGCGATCATAGGCCGATGAATACCGCCAGTCGCGTGCTTGTTCGCATAATCCGGCCGCGACGGGATTGCCGCGAATATAGCTCACGATACGCTCCAATTCATCCAGGTCGCGAATCCAATGGTCGTAGGACTCACGTTGCCAAAACCGCTCTGACCGTCCCAGCATCTCATTCGCGCGGTTGGCGGTGTAGCTCTTGAGGCTTTGCATGATGCGGCTCAATGGACTCGTTTGATCCGAAACTTCATCGGAAACCAGGTCGTGGGGGGGGGGG
>JBBDLY010000570.1:0-1165 GCA_040878585.1 Pirellulales bacterium | reverse complement strand
CCCCGCGGCACTACGGAGGCTGCCAGCGTCCGCCCCGGTCTCAAAAGGTTGTAACAACACATGCACATGGTTCGGCATGATACACCATGCCAACAACTGGTATTTGCTGCCATCATGGTGATACAGGTTCTCGCGAACCATTGCCGCGACGTGCGGATCGGCGAGCCACTGCCGCTCGCGATTGGAGTCGAGAAAGCGGTCGTATTCCTGGAAGAACTGCTTGTGGATTCGTGATCGATACTCCCGATTCGACATGCCCTCGGGAGGCTGCCGTTGCAGGTGGTGCTCGCGATGCGCGCGCCACTCAACAAGTTTTTCCGCGGGGATCGTGCCAGCCAGCCGGTACGTGATAAAATGGGCGTAGCCCGGCATGTACCAGTGTGGCAGATCACCGCGAGTCACAATGCCATCGGGCGGCATGTTTGGCTCCAATGGTCGTGGCGGACGCTGCCAGCGTCCGACGAATAAACAATATACTTGCAAGCTTGCTCTGGCGCTGCGGACGCTGGCAGCGTGCCTCAACGGTCGGACGCTGGCAGCGTCCGCCACGATAGCAACTTCCGCCACAATAGCAGCCTGCCTCTCAAGAATCTAGCAATTCGAATCGGTACCACGCTATGAACCAGCAAACCATCGACCGCATTCGTAGCGAATACCTTATGCACCGGCCCGACCGGGCTGTGTATAACGCGATCACCAACAACGACGTCAAGAAGATCGCGCTCAACCGCGACGTGCTTCGCCGGCATAGCGATCTGTTCAGTCATCGCGTCGAGACCAAGGGGGTCACCAACCAGGAGCAGAGCGGGCGCTGCTGGGCGTTCGCCGGGTTGAACGTGCTGCGGCCGGCGGTGATCGAGAAATACAAGCTAGAGAAGTTCGAGTTCGCCGCCAACTACATCGCCTTCTGGGACAAGTTGGAAAAGGCGAACCACTTTCTCGACCAGGTGCTCGAAACGGCCGGGCGCGATCTGCTCGACCGCGACGTGGAGCGGATCCTGAAGTCGCCATTTCATGAAGGAGGCTGGTGGAGCTACGTCGCCGGCCTGATCCGCAAGTACGGCGTCGTGCCGGTCGAAGTAATGCCGGAAACCTTCAGCAGCCGCAACTCGGCCGGACTGCATCGCGTGGTTTCGACCATGCTCCGCAGCGCGGCGGTCAAGCT
>JBBDLY010000569.1:0-9542 GCA_040878585.1 Pirellulales bacterium | reverse complement strand
GACCCGCCAGGCTTCGCTTGGCGCACCAGGAGGGAACAGAGAGAACGAAGAAAAGGATTCTCAGTTGCCTCCTTTTCCCTCAGTTTGCTCAAACAAAAGAGACCATCGTTACCTCCGAAACCGGATGCAGGTATAGCGTGTTCCATGTACTTTGTCCTAGCTTGGTTCGTCGCATTAGTTTGCATCCACGGCTGACCGTACATGACAGGGCATTCTTTCTGCAATTTCGATCGACTCTTCAGGCAACAGAGCGGGGCAGAGTCAACAGAGTATTCCTCCGTTTTCTTTGTTTCCTCCTGTTCTAACTGCCCTGGCAGACCCTTAAGGCCCTGGGTTTCAGACGCGTTCGAAAGACAATTGGAAATCGGCGCCGCATTTCGGCTACAATGGGAGAATTCACGCCATCTAGAAATGCTATCTCCGAAGGGACTAAAGATGACCGCCAATGGGTCCGCGCTGATTGCTTTAGGGCTGCTTGCCGTAGGTTACTGGGGACTGCCCGCGCCGGCGTCGGCCGATGACTTTATTCCTCGTACTCAAACCGCTCCGCCCGGCCCGCCCGTGGGCGCCGAGGAAGCGGCCCGCAAGATGACCGTGCCGGCAGGTTTCTCCGTGGAAGTCGTGGCCGCCGAGCCGCAATTGGTCAATCCCTGTGCGATGACAATCGATGAGCGGGGCCGGTTCTGGGTCTGCGAGAGCGTCGAGTATCCGCGCAAGTCGGCCGGCGAGGGCCAAGATCGGATTAAGATCCTCGAAGACACCAACGGCGACGGCAGGGCGGACAAAGTGACCGTCTTCGCCGAAGGACTGAACATTCCCTGCGGCATTGCCGTGGGGCATGGCGGAGTGTGGGTCAGCAACGCGCCGGATATCTTGTTCCTGCAAGACACCAACGGCGACGGCAAGGCCGATAAGCGCGAAGTGGTCGTCACCGGCTTTGGCCGCAGCGATACGCATGAACTGCCCAACTCGCTTACCTGGGGACCAGACGGTCGGCTGTACGGGCTGAACGGCGTGTTCAATCGTTCGCACGTCAAGCAAGGGGATAAGGAGTTTCGCTTCGACGTCGCGATGTTCCGCATCCATCCCAAGACTCGCGAGTTCCAATTGTTCGCCGAGGGAACCAGCAACCCCTGGGGCATTGCCTTCGATCCGCTTGGGGGCTGCTTCATCAGCGCCTGCGTGATCGACCATCTATGGCATATCAGCGAGACCGGTTACTACCATCGACAGGCCGGCGCGTACCCACCGCACACTTGGAAGATCGAGTCGATCGTTAAGCACAAGCATCAAAAGGCCGCCTATTGCGGGCTGGAATACTTTGACAGTGACGCCTACCCCGAGCAGTACCGCGATCGACTGATGATGGGCAACATTCATGGCGGTTGCGTCAACGTCGACAAGCTTCAGCGGCGGGGCAGCACCTATTTTGCCACGGGCGAGCCGGACTTTCTCACCGCCAACGACGTGTGGTTCATGCCGATCGATCAAAAGACCGGCCCCGATGGTTCGTTGTACGTGTTGGACTGGTACGACCGCTATCATTGCTACCAGGACGCCAACCGCGATCCCAAAGGGGTCGATCGACTGCACGGTCGCCTCTACCGGGTGCGCTACCAGCAGACGCCGCGCGCCAAGCCGTTCGATTTGGCCCAGGAGTCGGACGACCAATTGATCGCCCGACTGGCCAGTCCCAACATCTATTTTCGCGCAACGGCCCAGCGCATTCTGCAGGAGCGCGACCTTGGCGCGGCAACTCGGGCGAAGTTGGAGCAATCGGTGCTCGACGAAAACAATCCGCAAAAGCCCCGCATGCATGCCTTGTTCTCTTTGGTGGGGAGCGGCGACTTGCCGGCCGCATTTCATCGGCAATTGCTGGCCAACAGCGATCCCGATTTGCGAGCCTGGGGCGTTCGCGCCGCGGGCAACCAAGGCGAGGTCGCGGCCGACTTATTGAAAACGATCGAAGCGCTCGCCACCGATGAAGCGCCGCAAGTGCGGCAGCAAGTGGCGGTCGCCGCCAACAAACTCAGCGGCGCGCCGGCGGCCTCGCTGTTGGCCGCCGTGATGCAAACGGGCGACGACGCCCATCTCGACCGCATCGTGTGGCAAAATCTGCAACCGCATCTCGACGAACCGGTCGCGGCCCAGTGGGTGGCGCATCTGGCCGACCAAGCCTTGTCGCCCGGCGTGCGGCGGACGATGCCGCATTTGATCGACCGCGTGCTCGCGCACGATACGGACGAGCCTAGGGGAGTCGTGCAGTTGTTCGAGTTGGTCACCAGCGGGCCGAGCCGCGATCCCGATTCCGCGCGGCGCCTGCTGGATGCCTTGACGAAACTACAGCAGACGAAGCAGATTCCGCCGCAACGTGTCGCCCAATGGCGCGAGGCGCTCTCCTCCCCGGTGATTGCTTGGCTGAAGCAGGAGGAGCAGGAACAACTCAAACAGCAAGGCGAACTGTTCGCTTCCGCCTGGGACATCAAGCCGCTGGAAGGCGACTTGCGGGCGATTTTTCTTGATAAGAAGCAACCCAACGAAACGCGGCTCAAGGCGCTAGCGATCCTGCTGCGGACCGCCGAGGGCAAAGACTGGCTTGGCGAGCAGGCGGCGGCCGACGAAGGCGAACTGATCGATTTGCTGGCGGCTTCCGATGCCGACGACGGCGAGTTCCAGCACGGCATTGTCGATCAACTGGGCGAAATCCCGGCGGCGGAGGTGGGGCGCGTGGTCTTGGCCGCCTACCCTCATGCCTCGAATGCACTGCGCGGCCGCATGGTCGGCGTGCTCGCTTCGCGCGACACCTGGGGCGGCCAGTTGCTGGCGTCGGTCGCCAGTGAGAAAATCGATCGCCATGCGCTCAACGCCAACCAATTGCGAGCACTGGCGGCCAGCGGCGACCCCCAAGTGCGGGCGGCGGTGAAGGAACTGTTCGGCGAGATTCGCACCACCCGCGATCCCGACCGCGAACAGGCTTTAGTCGCCATTAGCGAGACGCTGGCCAAGACCAGCGGCGACGCGCATCGCGGTCTGGCTGTGTACCGCAAGCTGTGCGGTCAATGCCACAAGCTGCATGGCGAGGGGCAGGAGGTTGGCCCGGACATCACCGTCAACGGCCGGGCTTCGTTTGAACAACTGCTCTCCAACGTGTTCGATCCCAACCTGGTGATCGGCGCCGACTATCAATCGCGGACGGTGATCACCACGGAAGGGCAAATCCTCACCGGCCTGGTCGTCGAAGACACGCCGCGGCGGATCGTGCTGAAGATCGAGGGGGGCAAGCAGGAAATCGTGCCCCGCGATCAGGTGGACGAGATGGTGGTCAATGACCTGAGCCTGATGCCCGAAGGGGTGGAAAAGCAGTTTACACCGCAAGAGTTGGCGGATCTGATGGCCTTGCTCACACTCGACAAAGCGCCGAGCGACCCGGCGGCGAAGCAGATTCCCGGCACGCCGCCGGCGCTGCACCGGCAGTGAAGTTGGCTCCCCATGCTGTTGCACGGTATATTGGAATAGTCGTGGCCTGGGCTTCCAGCCCCGACGCTCGTTGACCTTCCACATCCCCCGCCTCGCTTATTCGGACCCCATCCATGTCGCGGCTACTTTTGACTTTGGTCGTTGTTTTCGTTCTGGCAACTCCGCCCGCTTTGGCCGAGGCGCCAGTCGCCCCCTCCGCGGAGATTAGCTACCACCGCGATATCAAGCCGATCTTCCGCGCCAAGTGCTTCGGCTGCCATCAGCCGGCCAAGCAAGGCGGCGAACTGGACATGACCCGGTTCGCGGCGATGCTCGCCGGAGGCGAGAGCGGTGAGCCATCGATCGTGCCCGGCAAACCGGATGCAAGCTACCTGGTCGATCTGATCACGCCCAGCGGCGACCGCGCCCCGGAAATGCCGCAGAAAGGCGATCCGCTTACCGCCAGCGACATCGATCGGGTTCGCCGTTGGATCGCCGCCGGCGCCGAGGACGATTCGCCGGCCGAGGACGAGCAACAGATCACCGCCGACAAACCACCGGTCTACCAAAAAGCCCCGGTCGTCACCTCGCTTGACTTCTCGCCCGACGGCGCCATGATCGCCGTCAGCGGGTATCACGAAGTGCTGCTGCATGCGGCCGACGGTGGTGAGTTGCTAGGCCGTCTGGTCGGTCTCTCAGAGCGCATCGAGTCGGCTGTCTTTTCACCAGACGGCAAGCAACTGGCCGTGACCGGCGGTTCGCCCGGACGCTTGGGCGAGCTGCAGATATGGGACGTCGACAAGCGAGTGTTGACCCTTTCCGTTCCGGTGACCTACGACACCATCTACGGTGCAAGCTGGTCGCCCAACGGCAAGCTGGTCGCCTTCGGTTGCGGCGACCATACGTTGCGGGCGGTCGACGCCGAAAGCGGCGAGCAGGTGCTGTTTCAAGGCGCGCACAACGATTGGGTGTTCGACACGGTGTTCTCCAAGGAGGGAACGCACCTGGTGTCGGTCAGCCGCGATCGCTCGATGAAGCTCACCGAAGTGGCCACCGCCCGCTTTATCGACAACATCACCAGCATCACGCCCGGCGCGCTCAAGGGGGGGCTGCACGCGGTCGATCGCCATCCCACGGCCGATCAACTGCTGATCGGCGGCGCCGACGGCGTACCGAAAATCTATCGCATGTTTCGCGAGAAGGATCGTAAGATCGGCGACGACTTCAACCTGATTCGGGCGTTTCCCGCACTGCCGGGCCGCATCTTCGCCGCCGAGTTCAATCACGACGGCTCGCAAATCGTGGCCGGCAGCAGCCAGGACGGCGCGGGCGTGGTCCGCGTCTACAACGCCGCCGACGGCAAGCAAATCGCCGAACTGGAAGGGATCGAGGGGGGCGTCTACACGGCCACCTTCAGCCCCGACGGCAAACGCATCGCCTCTGGCGGCTTCTCCGGCGAAGTCTTTCTCAACGACGCCGCCACCGGCAAGCTGATCAGCAAATTCATCCCAGTGCCGTTGGCAGGGCAAGAACAGGACGAGTAAAGGCACAGCCTGGTCTGCGCAAAACAGAGGTATCAGGGAATTGACCTTGAGAGCGTTTTTTGTTCCGACAGGATATTGGAAATGACGAATGTCGAAATCCGAATGACGAAGGAATGACGAATCACGAATGACGAACGATGGTAGTTCCTCCAGATACAAGACGTGCTACGAATGACAAAATTCCTCATTCGACATTCTCATTTCGACTGTCGGAACTAGATCGGTCGAAATCTCGCCTCAATGATACCTCGATTTTGCGCAGCCCAGGACTAGCTTACCCGATGGGACCAGATCGCGCCCACCAGCATGCATGGGCAGCGCCGAGCAAGTTGCCCCGCCGAGTGGATTTCGACTCTAACCGTCTAACCCACAACGACTTACGCAATGCAAAGCGCCGCGATGGTCGCACCCGCCATATTTTTTCTCTTATTTTTTCACTGAGGATTGGCCGCCTATCCTGCTGTATTTAGTGTAGCCGTAAGGATAGCAAACAATCGTACTGGGCCGATCCTTGAGCAATCGTAGCGACGAATTCGTCGAACTGCTGACCCTGCATCAGAGCCAGATCTTCGCTCTGATCATGGCGATGGTCCAGCGTCTCGACGACGCCGAAGACGTGATGCAGGAAACGGTTGCCGCGATGTGGAAAGACTACGCCAAGTTTGAACCGGGCAGCAACTTCGCCGCCTGGGCCTGCACGACCGCCAAGCATCGGGCGTTGCAACACCTGCAGAACAACCGCCGGCAGACGCTGCTTTCGGAGGACTATCTGGCTGACCTGGCCGATCGGCAGCAGGACGACAGCAGCTACTATCCCGCCCGGCAGTCCGCGTTGGCCGAGTGTACCAAAAAGCTCCGCGAGAAAGACGCCGACCTGCTCCGTCGCTGCTACGAGCGGGATCAATCGGTCGGAGTGGTCGCCAAGCAACTCGGCCGCCCGCTGGGGAGCGTCTACGACAGCTTGTATCGCATCCGGCGGACCTTGCACGAGTGCATCAATCGTGTACTAGCCAGGGAGGGGTCGGCATGAGCACGCTTGTTGATCTGCCCGAGCAGTTCTTTCTGCTGGTTGACCGGTATTGCAGTGCCACGAACACGGCCGACGAAGCCGTCGAACTAGAAACGCTGTTGCGCGACAACCGCGACGCAGAGCGGTATTTTCTCGATCATTGCCACTTGCAGGCGCAGCTTTACCAGCAGCACGCCACGGTCAGCGCGGTGCGTGAGTCGTTGCGCTCTGTTATCAACGATCTGTCCGTAGGGTATCGTAGTCGCGTGTGGAACAGCGTCCGGCGGGTCGTGGTGACCAATCTGGCGGCATCCCTGATGGTCGCCGGGCTGACGGTAACGATCATCATGTTGTCGCTGGCGCTGATCGTGCCGGACTGGGAGCGGTCCGCACCGGTGGCGGGCACCCCGTCGACGGAGTTCGTCGCCCGCATCGAGCGAACTTCCCAAGCCGATTTCGACGCGGCCAGCGACGGCAACTTCCAGAACCGCGACCTGTTCGACGACGACAAGATCGTACTCAACAGCGGACTGGTGGTGATCGAGTACGACACCGGCGCTCGGGTGGTGCTGGAGGGGCCGGCGACTTATCAGTTGCAAGGCGCCAACGGCGGCGATCTGCGGCAGGGGAGGTTGGTCGCGCACGTGCCGCCGACGGCCGCCGGTTACCGCGTGGCGACCCGGTTGGCGACCGTCACCGATCTGGGGACACGATTCGGCATGGAAGTGCAGGCGTCAGGCGAATTGGAGGTCGCCACGTTCGAAGGCGAAGTCGAGGTGGCGATTCCAGACGCCGCCGAGCCGCGCCGACAGGTGATCGCCGCTGGCATGGGTCTGAGCGTCACCGGCGGAAACGGCGGGCCGGTGCAGGCTCGCACCGGACCGCTTCAGCGGCAGCACCAGTTCTCCCGCCTGGTGCCGCAACTCGGCAACTTGCAGCCGGTCAGGTGGAAGCGGTCGCCGATCCAGGATATCCAAGTCTTCCGCGCCGAGTCCAAACGACTCAACAACCGCGGCGACCAGGCACGGGCGATCGACGGCGACTTGCAGACCTGGAGTTTCCTCACGCCGTCGTCGACCGTGGGGCCGCACGTGGTCGCGCTCGACCTGGGCGGCGCCCGGGGCGTCGCGGCGCTGCGGGTAGCGAAATTCGGCGACACCGACAACGCCGGGGGCGCGCCGGGGCTTGGCCCGATCGACCACATGGACCTGCAAGTGCTCTACACCACGGACAAAGGGCCGCTTCACGAGCGGACCTATGCACCGGTGGACAATCTACGCACATTCGCCGGTGAACGGATTCGCGCTGCGTCGGTCGACTCCGTGACGGGGGAGGTTGACAACGATCGGCACAACTTCGCCAAAGACGGTTGGTATCGCTTCGGCTTCGAACCGGTCGAGGCGACCGCCATCGCCCTGCGTTTCGCTCGCGACGAGGCAGACACCGCCCCCTACACCCATTACCGGGTGTTCGAGTTCGAGGTTCTTCAGATTACACCCCCGAAGGCGTCAACGGCGAACCACGAGTGACCCATCACCATAAAGCAAAAGTGAACACCGAAGAGCGAGGCGATATTGCGTGCGTCATACGCACGTGGCGTTCCAAGTCGAAACACCAATTTCACCACACTAATCAGGAGAAGTCCGATGAAGTCGCTACACAAGAGGCTCAACCGCTGGCTCGCGCTGTCCTTGCTGCTCGCACTGTATCCGGAGCAGGCGCCGGCTGAAAAGCTGGCGATCAGCGGCATCGAGTTGTGGCAAACAAGCAATCCGACCATCTCGAAAAACCGCGGCGACGAGGGCAACGCCATTGACGGCGACATCACGACGTCGAGCTATTTGACGCCTGGCGGCAACGACGACCCCTCGACGTTCGGGCTGGACCTGGGCGGTACGACCACGGTCGACCACCTGCGAGTCGCCAAGTTCGGCGACATTGATGGTAATGGCAGCGCCCCGGGGTTCGGCACGTTCGATACGATGGACCTGCGCATCCTATACACAACCGACAGCGGCCCGCTCAACAGCAGGGCGTACTCCCCGGTCTCCAATCTGACCAACGGCGTCCATGCGAGCGAGTTGATCATGAGCCGCGACGGCGTCAATTCGGCCGCCGCCACGGTGGGGCGGGAGTTCCACAATTACGACAGCGGCCTCGCAGTTGACGATCACGGCTGGTATTCGTTGACCTTCGACGACGTGCAAGCGACCGGCATCGCGGTCGAGTTCGCGAAGAATCTCGAAAACAGCACCAACTTCACGCATTACCGCTCCTATGAGATTCAACTGCACGACGTTTACGAGCAACCGGAGTACGACCAGATCATCAACGTCGATATCAACGCGACGACCGGGGAGAATTACAACGACGCCAGCCCGGTGGAAAGCGCGCCGATCTGGAACCACGTCGCCAACGGGAACGATAATCCGAGCAATCTGATCGACTCGCTTTCCAACACGGCGACCGGGGTCAGTCTCAGCATGTCCGGCGCTAACGGCCGCAACGACACCACCTGGAGCGACAACAACTTGTTGGAGGATTACCTGTTTCGGGACTCTAACGGCGTGGCGAACGTGCTGATCGACGGCCTGCGAGACGGCGCGTTGTACGACATCTACGTCTACACGGGCGTTGAGGGGGGCCTCTACACCATCGATGGCGAGACGCTTGCCGCCGCGTATGAATCGACCGGCGAGACGAACAACACCACCTACAACCCGGGACCGCCGTTCGACGCCTGGATCGAGGGCGAGAACCACGTGATCTTCAAGGGCGTCACGTCGAGCGGCGGGCAAATCCTGCTGACGTACACCGGCACTTCGACATTGCCAGGTAATTTTGCAGGCTTGACCATTGCTCAGGTGGTACCGGAACCGGGCGCCGTGACGCTGTGGATGCTCGGCGGCGTGCTGTTGCTGGCGGGGATTTCGATTTGTCGCAAACAGGTGAAATAGGGACGGACGCCATGTATCAAGCTCGAGACCTTCGATTGCGCAGTGCATTTACGTTGGTGGAGTTGCTGGTGGTAATCGCCATCATCGGCATCCTGATTGCGCTGCTGCTGCCGGCCGTGCAATCGGCCCGCGAGGCGGCCCGGCGGCTGCAATGCAGCAACAACGTCAAGCAGATCGCGCTGGCTTCCCACAACTACCATGCCACGTTCCAGCGGTTCCCGCCTGGTTACGGGTACATGCGGCAGCCCTACAGCTCGGGCTACGCCGACGAGCCGGAGTGGCCGTGGTGCGTGCGGCTGCTGGGCTACCTGGAGCAGACAGCCTTGGCGGAAAAGGTCGACTGGAACGCGAACCCTGGTTTCAGCAGCACGATGAGCATTCCGGGGCAGGCGGAGGTGATGACCGCCCAGGTTTCGACGTTTCATTGTCCGTCGGATGCGAACGCCCTGCGGATTTGGAACGAAGACCTGACCTGCTACAACAGCAACTCGACGCCGCAGGAGCAGCACGGCCGCATTTCGTACGGCGCCAATTTGGGCCGCGGCCCCATGGAGGCCGCCGACGGCAGCCGCGTCG
>JBBDLY010000568.1:0-1683 GCA_040878585.1 Pirellulales bacterium | reverse complement strand
AGCGAGTGCAAATACCAGCACGACGCGCGAGCGAGTGCATCCGCGGAGGCGCAAGCGTATTTTCCCAGAAACCGTTCGGGCGGCGCGACACGTATTGGCTCGCCGATGCACTTGCTCGCGCTGCGTGCTGGTATTCGTCTGCACTTGTTTGTGCTGCGCTGGGGTTGCCGAGCCATTTTGATCGACGTCGCGTACAATGAGGTGGCGCACCGACTTTCAGCCTTCTTGTCACCCTCCGATGGGTGGCCGTTTGACGCGTTCCGGCATCCGGCGTAAAAACGAGGCTCCAGGACTCCTCCCCTCAACGAATACGGGTATGCAGCCATGTCGGAAACTGCCATGTCGGAAAATGCTACGTCGGAAAACACTGGCGAGAAGCCTCAGCACGAGCGCCCCAAGGAATATGTCGTTGTCGCGCGACGTTATCGCCCGCAGCAGTTCGAGGAATTGATCGGGCAAGAGCACGTCGCCGGGGCGCTGGCCAACGCGATCGAGACCAACCGCACCGGGCATGCCTACCTGTTTACCGGCGCGCGCGGGGTCGGCAAGACTTCGGCCGCCCGGATTCTGGCCAAGGCGCTCAACTGCGTGACGGGGCCGACTACGCACCCTTGCGGCAAGTGCGAAGTCTGCCTCGACGTCAGCAGCGGGCACGACGTCGACGTGCTAGAGATCGACGGCGCCAGCAATCGCGGCATCGACGAAATTCGCCAACTACGCCAAAACGTGAACATTCGACCGAGCCGAGCGCGCTTCAAAATCTACATCATCGACGAAGTCCACATGCTCACTCGCGAGGCGTTCAACGCCTTGCTGAAAACCTTGGAGGAACCGCCCGAGCATGTGAAGTTCATCTTCTGCACGACCGAGCCGAACAAGATCCCGATCACAGTCCTGTCGCGCTGCCAGCGGTTCGACTTTGCCGGCATCCAGACCGATTCGATCGAGCGGCGGCTGGAGCAGATCGTGGAGTCGGAGGGGCTGGAGGCCGAGTCGGAGGCACTGGCCATCCTTGCCCGGCGCGCGGGCGGATCGATGCGCGACAGCCAATCGCTGCTGGAGCAACTGCTGGCCTCGACCGACAAAAAGCTGACGGCCGCCGGCGTTCACGCCCTGCTGGGCACGGCGGACGACGGCCGCCTGGTCGAGCTGGCCGAAGCGGTGATCGAACGCAACGCGTCCGCCGCCTTGGCCGCGCTCGATGCCGCCATCATGGCCGCCATCGACGTGGGGCAGTTCCTGGAGCAACTGCTGGGCGTGTTTCGCGACATGATGGCCGTCAAGGTAGGCTGCGGCGATGAGCAGTTGCTGAGCTTCGCCGGGGCCGAGGCACGGGCCAAGGTGCGGCAGCTTGCCGAGGGTGTCTCGCTGGAGACCGTGCTCGCCATGCTGCAGATTCTCGATGCAACCTTGGCCCGGTTCCGCGTGACCACGCAGCGGCGCACGCTGGCGGAGATGGCGGTCGTTCGGTTGGCCAATCTGGGCGACCTGCAAGACCTGGGCGATTTGCTCGCCCAGGCGGCCCAAGGCAACGAAATTCGGCTCTCCACCGGTGGTGCGCAGGCGCCGGCGTCGCCGTCATCGTCGGCGCCATCCACTCCGCCGGCGGCGCGGCCAGCCCAGGCCGTGAGCCAACCGCCTCAATCGCCAAGTTCACAGTCGCCAAGTTCACAGTCGCCAAGT
>JBBDLY010000567.1:0-1686 GCA_040878585.1 Pirellulales bacterium | reverse complement strand
GGAACAACTGGCCGACCTCTTCCTTCTTGATGTGAATCGCCGGCAGCACGATGTGGCTGGGAGTCTCGTGCCGCATCTGTACAATCCGCTCGCCCAGATCGGTATCGATCACCTCGATGCCGTGCCGTTCGAGAAACGGGTTCAGGTGGCATTCCTCGGTGAGCATCGATTTGCTCTTGACCACTTTCTTTGCGCCGTGTCGCTGCAGAATACGTAGCACCGCTTCGTTATGCTCCGCGGCGTCGGCCGCCCAGTGGACGTGGACGCCTAGTTGCTTGGCGTTGGCCTCGAACTGCTCCAGGTAGTCGGCCAGATGCGCCATCGTATGGGCTTTGATTTGAGAGGCCGCTTCGCGCAACTGCTCCCACTCCGGCACGGCATGCACGGCGACGTCCCGCTTGTGGCGAACGAACCACAGCGCCTTGTCGTGCCAGTGCGCCCGCTCGTCGTTGGCCACGAACGGCAGCGCCGCCAGCGGATGGGTTTGAGTGGTTGGCTGTCCGTCTGCGACGCTCATGGGCGAACCTCGCTTTCAGCGAAGATCTCGGCGATGTGCATTACCCGGATGGGTTTGTTTTGCCGCCTGATTAGTCCGTCCAAGTGCATCAGGCAGCTCATGTCGACGCCGGTCATCACCTCCGCGCCGTGCGACTCGTGGTCGTGGACGCGGTCGTTGCCCATCATGCAACTGACGGCCTCCTCGCTGACGGCGAACGTGCCGCCGAAGCCGCAGCACTCATCGGTACGGGCCAGGTCGACCAGCTCGATTCCTTCCAGTCCGGCCAGCAATTGCCGCGGCTTGCCGAACGGCTCGACCACCCGCTCGCTGCCGCTTCCCAATCGCAGTTCGCGCAGCCCATGGCAGCTTTGATGCAGCCCGACGCGGTGCGGAAAGCGGCCGGCGATCGATTCGACGTTCAGCACGTCAACCAGAAACTCGCACAGTTCATACGTCTTTTGTTCGAGCGCCTTCAGCCGCGGTTCGTCGGGAAGCAGGTCGTGGTAATGGTTTCGCACCATCGACGTGCAGCTCCCACTGGGGCAGACCACATATTCATAAGGGGAGAAAAGCTTGAGAAACCGTCGCGCCAGCGGCGCGGCGTCGTCGTTGCAGCCGGTGTTGGCCATCGGCTGCCCGCAACAGGTTTGAGCGGCGGGATATTCAACCTGGCAGCCAAACCGCTCCAGCAGTCGCAGCGTGGCCATGCCGACTTCGGGATAAAGCTGGTCGACGTAACAGGGAATAAACAGACCGACTTGAGGCATGGGCGCCCAGGGATGCAGTCAGGGGGGAAGTTTGCAAAGGACCGACGAGAAGACGTTTCCTCGACTTGAGCATTGTAGTCGCCCGCCACGTTGAATCCCATCCTCCCAAGCGACTCGCTGGGAATTCGCTGCATTGGTCTGACAATTCGCTTGCGGTTTCGGTGCAAATTCATGGCAATGCAGAAAGGCCCTCCTCGTTGATAACCGCCCTTAGCCCCCGGTGAATACACCGGGGGCACTGTGCGGCGTCGCAACCGATTGGTCGCACCCCGCCGCACCAGCCGCAAGCTCACTGCATAACCACGGCGGCGGGCGGCGCTGTTAGTGCCGTGGGGGTATTCATCAGCGTTGAACAACAGCGTCATACCGCCTGATGCGGAGTGCGCACTTCAGGTGGTGTGGGGAGGGTCACCGGCAACG
>JBBDLY010000566.1:0-1689 GCA_040878585.1 Pirellulales bacterium | reverse complement strand
GGCTGGACGTCGCCCAGCAGGTCGTGGATGATCGAGAAGACTTCCAGCACCACCCGCACCCGTTTTTCTCCGTGAGTCCGCAGGTTGCGGATGTCGGAGAGCGAGTATTCGAGGTACTTGCCCAGCGGCGTATTCCAGATCACTTTCGGCAGGGCGTCGAGCGTTGGGGCCAGGCGGCCCAGCCGCTCGTCCTGTAGGCCATGTTTGCAGACCGTCTCGGTCCAGAGCGTCCACATGGTCTCCGAAACGCTGTTGGGATCGAACTCGCCGTCAGCGGTGCGACCGCCGGCGCCAGCCGCGCCCTGCTCGGCCAACTGTTCGATGCCAAACGGCGTCGAGAGCGCTTCGTCCTCGGCGGCGCGGGTCAACAGGGCGACCAGCGAGCAGAGCTTCTTGTGCCCCACGCCCGGCGTGGCTGCCAGTTCTTCGAACGGCGTGTCGAGCAAGGTTTTCAACGAGCGGCCCAGAAAGGCCAGCGGCAATCGACGATCGGCGGGCAACGCCCAAAAAGCCAACGGCTTCTCTAAGCGATCGGTGTATTTATCTTGCAAAAGTACTTCGCGAATGCTTTGGAAGCTGCTGGAAAGCTTTAAATCGTCAACGCTAGCGGCACGGTTACGCATCTTCTCTGTTCTCCAAATCAAAAGGCCTATTCTCTGTTGCTAATAATCCTTCCCATCTGCCGTGCGACCGTCGAGCAGTCGTGTGGTGGATGAGAAAAGGTGCCAACTGCCGGTTGGCGTTCTACGCCAGTTGCCGTCGTTCCGCGAACGGCAACTGGATATCAGGTTGATGGCGGGCGGGTCATTTCGGGGACGCGGGCAAAGCGGGAATTCTCAATATAGTTGTCCAATATGAGGATACGCCTGCTGTCTGTGTTAAGTTCATTGGAGCCATCAAAAACCTCGGATGCATAGTTTAGGCAAGCCGTGTGCCAAACTGTCCAGTTACGCGCTACAAGCGGCACAAATACACGGAAATTCTCAGAATTGTCACATTTCATCCGTACATTGCAGCCTCGAGCGGGCGACTGCTGCCTGGTCTTGCGTCATCGTCCAGCCACGAACGCCTAATCATTGAGCAGGCGACTGGCGGCTTGTCATGAATTATAACCGATTTGCTCGTAAAATGCGCGGGCTGGCCCGTTGCGCCGCGGCGGGCAGCGGTGCATAATGGGCAGGAAATTGTATTGCCAGCTTCACCGCGCGCGATTGTTCGATGCCTAGTTCCAATTCCTCCGCCGCCGATGGGGCGGCGTCTTCGGTCGACCGCTCGCAGCGAGTCTGTGTTTTCGGCGCAGGCTCTTAAGGGCTGGCCTGTTTGCGCACCCTCCAGCAGCAGGGACTGCCGGTCGCCTGCCTCGAGCGGGACGCCGACATCGGCGGCATCTGGCAATTCGACAAACCGACCGGCGGCATCTATGCCTCGACGCATTTGATCTCGTCGAAGCGGCAAACCGAGTTTCCCGATTTTCCCATGCCGAAGGAGTACCCTCCCTTTCCCAGCCATCGCGAGGTGTTCGCCTACTTTCAGGAGTACGCCCGGCAGTTCGGCCTGTACGACGCGATCGAGTTCAACACCACAGTCGAGCGGGTCGAGCGGGTTGGCGAACTGTGGCGAGTGACGCTGGCCGACGGTCAACGGCGCGACTATGGGGCGCTAATCATCGCCAACGGCCACAATTGGGAT
>JBBDLY010000565.1:0-1692 GCA_040878585.1 Pirellulales bacterium | reverse complement strand
GCGGC
Organism: Pirellulales bacterium; assembly: GCA_040878585.1. Lineage (GTDB taxonomy): Bacteria > Planctomycetota > Planctomycetia > Pirellulales > UBA7805 > JBBDLY01. The sequence continues at coordinate 1,687 of JBBDLY010000565.1, read as the reverse complement.
AACACCTCGCCCCCTGCCCGGCTTGTCCGGCAGGAGCGCAAGTTTGGCAGATACGAAAACTGATTCACCTGCCGCACAAGGCGGCAGGGGTCTGGATAAAGAGCGATTCGCGACTAGCCTGCCAAACTTGTTCACCCGCCAGACAAGCTGGCGGGGGTCTGAATTGTGGGTAATGGCAAGCGTCACATGCCCATGCTCCGTAAACTTCGCGTGGGCATGGCACCCGGCAATTGAGCTGCGCTTGTCTCGAATCGTGGTTTGATGTCGCTTGGGTTAGGGTTAGCAGGGCCACGTCGATCCCGCCGATGCGAAGCTGGCAGCTTCGGCAACGGGCAGCGTCGGCAACGGGCAGCGGTCACGTTAGATTCGCATCACTGGGATGCTTGCGCCGGCGGCGTACTCGGTTTCGCCGGGGGCGAAAATCGCCAGGCAGTTGGCCTCGGTGATGGTTCGCAAGTCGCCCGAACCTTGCCAGGCAAGCAGCTCGACCGTGGGCCGCTCGCCAGATTCATCGAGCCGCGCCGGATAATAGGTCGAGCGGTTGCCGTGCGTGACAAATGCTTGACCCAATTCCGCCGTAATTGTCGGCGGCGGTTGCCACGCATGGCCGGCCAGCGCGGCCAAGGCAGGTCGGACGAACAGTTCAAAGCCCACCAAACTGCTAACCGGATTGCCGGGCAGGCCGAACACCAGGCAGTCGGGCGGGTCGCTTGCTCCAGAGACGCCGAACCATAACGGCTTGCCCGGCTTAACGCTTACCTTGTGAAACACCTCGCGGACGCCCAGCTCCTGGAGTACGCCAGGAACCAGGTCGAGCTTGCCGGCGGAGACGCCGCCGGAGAGCAGCAGCACGTCGTGCTCCAATCCCTGTTCGATCAGGCGTCGCAGCGCGTCGACCTCGTCGCGGCCGATGCCCAGATCGATCGGTGTCGCTCCGGCGGATCGCGCCGCGGCCAGCAGCATCGGCCCATTGCTGTTGCGAATTTGACCAGCGGCGGGCAGCAACTCGGGAGCGACCAGTTCGTTGCCGGTCGACAACACGGCTACCCTCGGCCGCGGCACGATCGATACTCCGGGGCGGCCCACTTCGGCCAGCAGGCCGATCTCGGCGGCTCGGATCGTCGCCCCGGCGCGGAGCACGACCTGGCCGGTGCGGATCGAAGTCGCCCGCCGCTTGATGTTCTGCCCTGGGGTAATCTGATCCGTATGAAACGTGACGACGACCATCGACGCGCCAATCTCCTCGGCGTGCGAAGTCTGCTCGACCATCACCACGGCGTCGGCCCCGTCGGGAATTGGTGCGCCGGTCATGATGCGGGTGGCATGTCCGCTGGTGAGCGGCTGCCGGGGCATCTGGCCGGCGGTTATCTCCTCCAGCACGGCCAACTCGACCGGCTCGGCCGCCTCGCCGCGCGCGGCGCGGGCAAAGTCGACCGAGCGGACGGCGTAGCCGTCGACCACCGACTTGTCGTGCGAGGGACTATCGATGTCGCTGGCCACGTCCTCGGCCAACCGGCAACCAAGCGCGTCGGCCAGCGGCACACGAACGGCAGCGGGCGACCGAACGTGCGAGGCGATTCTGTGCAGTGCTTCGTCGACGGTGAGCATAGGGAAACAGGGATCAGGGGACAGGGGTCAGGGGTCAGGGATCAGGTTTTAGGAAACCTCAAGCCTCAAGCCTCAAGCC
>JBBDLY010000564.1:0-1696 GCA_040878585.1 Pirellulales bacterium | reverse complement strand
CAACCTTGGACATCTGCCCGAGCCAGAATTCACCCACAGATTCTGGTGAGGAGGCCAATTTTTATGTTGCGAACAATTGTGTCGTTATTGAAAGGATTGTTCCTCGATCGAGAGGCATGCCATGAGGATGCACATCGCCGTGTGGCTGATCCTGACCCTGTTCGTTGTGACTGCGGGGGCCCAGGCGGGCGAACTGCCCGAGCACGGTTCGGATGGAACGGATGAGGATATGTTGAACTGGCAAATGAAGACGTTCGGCGGCAAACAGCTATGGACCGACGTGCGCTTCTTTCACGGCTGGCACATCCAACGTCACGCCCTGACCGGTCATTACCGGCTGCTCGACGGCGAGCAACGCCGGTTGGCCTGGGGGAGTTTCGACGATTGCGAGGCGGCCCTGGCGAAGATCAAGCAGGAACAGCCGGCCATGCAAGGCAAGGCGGTGATCCTGTTGCACGGTCTGTTTCGCACCAAGGGGGCGATGAAGGGGATGGAGCGGTTTCTCGCCGAGCAGGGCGGGTATACCGTATTTCGGATGGGCTATCCCAGCACCCGTGACGACATCGACGCGCACGCCGAGGCGCTGCGGGCGATTATCGACCATCTCGACGGCGTGACACAAATCGACCTGGTCGGACATAGTCTCGGCAACCTAGTCATCCGCCGCTATCTGGCCATCACGACCGACCCCGAGCGCGGCATCCAAGGCGATCGGCGGCTGGGACGGGTCGTGATGCTCGCTCCGCCCAACCATGGTTCCGCGTTTGGCGAAAAGGTGCTGCCGCTCGACGTGACCAAGCAAATTGCCGGCAAGTCGGCGCTGGCCATCGCCGAGGACTGGAAGGCTTTGAATGACAAACTAACGACTCCCAGAATCCCCTTCGGTATCCTGGCGGGGGGCAAGGGAGATGACGAAGGCTACAACCGGCTGATCCCCGGAGACGACGACATGGTGGTGGAAGTAAGCAGCACCCGTCTGGCCGGCGCGGCCGATTTTCGTATCGTGCCGGCGGTGCATACGTTCATCATGAATAACGAGCAGGTGCAGCGCATGACGCTCCATTTCCTTCAGCACGGCGCTTTTGAAGCCGATCAACCGCGCCAACCGATTGCCGTGAAGGAAGCACTCCAAGCGAATGACTGAGTCGCAAGCCAATCCGCCGGCGGACGATCCGCGGGGCGAACCCTCAATTCCGCCGGGCAAAGTGGCCGGCATCGACTACGGTACGGTTCGCATCGGGGTCGCCGTCAGCAATAGCAGCCGCACGATCGCCAGTCCGCTGGAAACCTACACGCGACGCGGCGCAAAGCGCGACGCCGACTACTTTCGCGAGTTGGCTGGCGAGGAGCAAATCGCTTGCTTCGTCATCGGCCTGCCGGTGCATCTCAACGGCGAAGAGAGTCAAAAATCGTTCGAGGCCCGCGAGTTCGGCAAATGGCTGCACGCGGAGACCGGCGTGGCGATCGCTTACTACGACGAACGATTCAGCACCGCCCAGGCCGACGAACTGCTCGCCGCCGGCAAGCTCACCAAGAAGCGGCGCAAGGCGCGGCGCGACATGTTGGCGGCGCAGATCATGCTCGCCTCGTTTCTCGAATCGGGGGCCACTTCGCGACCCGACCCCGGATCCATAGGATAATGTCAGTAGTTCCAATTTCGATCTTGCGAACAAGTTGACAACTTCAATGATGGCGA
>JBBDLY010000563.1:0-1708 GCA_040878585.1 Pirellulales bacterium | reverse complement strand
CACGCTGTCGGCGGCTCGAATCACCGAACCCTCGCGGCCGGCAATGGTTGCCAGTTTCTGTTGCCAGGCTTCGGTGTCGAAACCGTCGATCTCGGTTTCCGCATCCACGGCGACCGCCAGACGCATATCGCCGTAGTCGTAATGGACAATCTCCAACCGACCCCCCAGTACTAACTTGTCCGCCTTCTCCAAGTCGCCGTAGGCGCACGGTTCGAGCATGGAAAACGACTTGTTGGCCCGCGTTACCTCGACATAGGCGATCGGCTTGTCGGGGTTCGCCTCACCGGCGGGCGGGTATAGGGCGAAGATGCAACCCTTGTTGATGCCGTGCAAGCGGCCGGCGTCGACCTTGGGCAACCCGGTTTCGAGATGCACCTGCAGCGTCAATCGCGAGCGATCGGGCCAGGACTTTTGCCCCAGCACTTCGAGGTGCCGGTCGGATCCTTCCACCAGCGGCGTCGGCGCAGCCACGCCGTGCATGATGTATTCGTCTTGAATTCGTTTGACCAGTTCGGTGTAGGTCATGTTCTCGTCGGTCGCCATCAGCACATGGGCCAGTGTGTAGGTGAGAATGCCGTGCGGCTCGGCGTCGTCCGACCCGGCAGGCAACGCCAACTCGAACGTCGGTTCGTAAGCATGCGAGGCGTAGATCGCCACCAGGCCGCCCTGCTGCTGTTGGTCCAGACCGAAGCCATCGGTCTTGGCAACCGATCTGGTGGCCGAACGCGGTACCGGCGGCGCGGCCATCTTCGGCATCAGGGTCTCCGGCCGAATTTGCCGATAGACGCGATTGCCGCGGACGGACGTGCCGGAGTGGCAGGAGTCGATGATGATCCACAACGAGGCCCCGGCCTGGCGGATGTCGGCGAGCAAGCCGCGCATCTCGTCGTCGGTGATGCCGTTGGGAACCTTAGCGGCCGCGAAAAACGGCGAAACCTCAGTATCTGCCGGACAAAACACCTCGTCCATGCCGTCCGGCTCCAGGTCGTCCTTGTTGTCGGGATCGTCGTCCGGTTGTTGCGTGCCATGCCCGGACAGCAAGATCACCACCTGATCGCCCGGCTTGGCCTTGGCCGCCAGGGCCTTGAACTCGCGGACGATGTTTTTCTTGGTGGGGCGATTCTTCTTGGGCTGCTCCTCGATGAGGACGGCGATATCGTCTTTCGAGAAACCGAATTGGTCCACAAGCAGCGATCGCATCAACCGCACGTCGTTGCTTGGCCCCGAAAGGTCGGCGTCTGGCAGGTTGTAGTATTTGGTGCAGCCGATCAGCAGCCCATAGCGCCGACCGTCAACCGACCGCGGTTCGGCCGCCGCCGTTTCGATTGCGGCGGTGCTGATCGAACCGTAGGCCACGCTATGCTCGATGGCGGCGCCTGCCTGCTCGACTGGCAGCGAAGTCTCCGCCTCCGGCTGGGGATGCTTCACATCCGTCGACGCCTCCTCATGGGCCACGCAGCCCAACAGCAGCAGCGCCATGAGCAGGAAGGGACTCGTTGTTCGCATCGTTGGATTCCTATTGGCGGAATATGGCCAGTTGTCGCGATGTTGTCAGCTTAGACAGCGGTGCGGACGAATTCGTTCCATGGCAGAGGTATTTGCGGAGAGATACGAAGTCCGCCATAAGATACGGAAAGCCAGTGCTTTAAGGGTCTACCAGGGCCGTTGGAACAGGAGGAAACGAAGAAAACGGAGAGATACATGCTCT
>JBBDLY010000562.1:0-1709 GCA_040878585.1 Pirellulales bacterium | reverse complement strand
ATGCTCTTCAGCCCGTTGTAGGTCATCGAGCCGTAGCTCCGCAATCCGCCTTGAGCCGTCTCGCCGGCCTGGCTCGAACCGCCGGCGGCGATGGTGTAATAGAAGCCGCCGTCGGGATTCTTGGCCGACCACTTGGTCTGATTGTGTTCGGTTTCGAGGTTTTGGCAGCGCGAGACGAAGATCAGCGCCTTGCGCATCGCTTCGTCCTCGGGGCCGGTGCCGGCGCTTTTGAGCGCTTCGATCAGAAAGCCGGTGTTGTTCAGGTCGGGCCGCTTGTGCTTGCCGTAGCCTGCGCCGCCGTAGGCCTCGTCGGAGGCGTCCAATCCTTCGTTCTCGTCGTTCTGAATGCCCTTGATGTAGTTGGTCAGCCGCTGGCAAAGCTGGTCGTAGCGGCCGTCGCGATTCGCCTCGCTGAAGGCCATCAGCCCCAGCGACGATTCGTAATTCTTGTACAGGCTGTCGTCTGCGTAGAGGCCGCCGTCGTCGCGAACGAATTTCTTCAGGTAGGCTAACGCTTTGGCGACCATCGGATCTTCCGGCGCACGCCCGTTGCGGAGCGCCGCGGTGACCACCAGGGCGGTGATGCCGGGGCCGGCTTCGCCGCTAAAGGAACCATCCTCGGCCTGTCCCTTGCTTTGCAAGAATCGCAGACCGCTGTTGACCAGCCGCTCGTGCTCGGCCTGCCACTCGGGCTGTTCCGCCGCGATGGCGGTCGAGAGCGGGGCGCAGCAGACGAGCAGCGCCGCGGCCAGCAGGGCGGGGAAGGTAATTCGCAAGTTGTGGACAGTCATCGGTTTTCGCTCCAAGAAGTGTGAGTGCTGACAAAACGCAACGTGTCCGACGCTACTTTGATTATACGCTTGCGGTGGCGTTTTGTTGAGGGAAATGGGGGATATTCCTCAGCAAATGCCTCCCCAGGGCCAGCCGTAGCGCATTTTCTATTGCCTATTTGTTATTGCTTATTTGCTGTCGGCTTCGAGCGTCGTAGCTCAATAACAAATAAGCAATAACAAATAGCAAATGGCTTGGGCCGCTTATTTGACGATTGCCAGGATGTCGTCTTCGCTCATGATGAGTAGTTTTTCGCCCTCGACCTCGACTTCGGCGCCGGCCCACTTGGAGAAGACGATGCGGTCTCCCTCGCTCACTTGGTGCGCGGCCCGCTCGCCGTTGGCCAGCAATTGTCCGTCGCCGATCGAGAGGACCCGGCCTTCCTGTGGTTTGTCCTGGGCGGCGTCGGGCAGCACGATGCCGCCGGAGGTAGCTTGCTCGGCGGCCTCGCGGCGGACCACGACTTTATCGCCCATCGGTACAAGTCTCATCGCATCATCCAATACTGCCGCCGACTTATGGACCCAACACGCGACCGAACCAGGCGGACGGCTCTCGCGTGAAAATCGAATCGGCAATTCTCCCATGGCGCCGGTCGGCTTGCAAGTGATTGAATGCTGAAGCAAGGCCCCCTCTGAGGGATGGGTGTTGCTGATTCGGCCGCCCCCCACTGAGGAATGGAAAATCCCTGGTTTCCTTCCGCCCGAGTGCGAACGCCGTGCTAATTTTCAGAGTAGCGGTTGGTAGCTGTCAGCGATCAGCGATCAGCGATCAGCTATCAGCGATCAGCTATCAGCTATCAGCTATCAGCAAGAGCCGAGTACGAGCATTTCCTGACCCCTGAAACCTGACCCCTGAAACCTGACCCCTGAAACCTG
>JBBDLY010000561.1:6165-9829 GCA_040878585.1 Pirellulales bacterium | reverse complement strand
CGGCAGAAATTGGCGAGCAGCTCGTAGCCATGCTCGGTGAGAATCGATTCCGGATGAAACTGCATGCCCACGACGGGGTATTCTCGATGGCGCAGGGCCATCACCGTTCCGTCGGCCGTGACGGCGGAGACTTCTAGTTCGTAAGGCAACGACTGGCGCTCAACAACGAGCGAATGGTAACGTCCTACCGTGAACATCTCCGACAGTCCGGCGAAGACGCCCCGTCCGTCGTGTTCGATTTGCGACGCCCTGCCGTGGACAGGCGCCACGGCTCGCACGATGCGGCCGCCCAGTGCCTGCGCAATCGCTTGATGCCCTAGGCAGACGCCGAGTATTGGCAACTCGCGATGCAGTTGTTGCACGACCTCCACACAGCAGCCCGCTTCCCGCGGCGAACAAGGGCCAGGCGAAAGCAGGATGCCGCGTGGATTCAATTGACGTATCGAATGCACATCGACGGCGTCGTTGCGGCGGACCAACACCTCCACGCCCAGCCGCGCCAGGTAGCGGGCGAGATTGTAGACGAAGCTGTCGTAATTGTCGATCAACAGGATCATGGAACTATTGTAACTCAGTCGCTACGCAGAATTGTAGGCACCCATCACGTTCTTCTTCCTCCGCAAGAAGCTGTCTCCTGCAGCGTGACTCCGTCATAGGGCTCGATGATTGGCAATTACCTGAATGGGACAAGACGTTTGAACAGAAGGGAACAGAGAGAACGAAGGGAATAACTCTCTGTTGGCTCCTTTTCCCTCGGTTTGCTCAAACGAAGCTGTAGGCGATGCTGCCGCCTTGATACATCTTTTAGCCCGTTAGCGGACGTCGTTACGGATGAACCGCGAGCAGGCAGTCGCAGCAAGTGATGCGAAATGGCACTGCGGAGTGGCTCCGGAGTAGCTTGCGATGCTTCATTCACAATACTGGCGTCCTGATGCTCGCCTCCAACTGCGGCTACGGATAAGACAAGTACGCCGCATTATTTTCGTGCTCGTCGTGACCTACGAGGTTGCTCTTCAGGCAACAGAGCGGAGCAGAGTCAACAGAGAGTAGCTTCCTTTGTTTTCTCCGTTTCCTCCTGTTCCAACTGCCCTGGCTGCCCCCTATAGCCCTGGAACTCCTCACGGCTCGAACGCCCGCAACATTCCCTCGGCCTTGTGCCAGGTTTCCTCATACTCCTCGTTGGGATCGCTGTCGGCGACAATTCCTCCGCCGACAGGAACTTGCCACCAGCCGCGGCCTGCGGTAATGGTGCGGATCAGGATGTTGGTATCGAGCGCCCCGTCGAATCCGAGATAGCCCAACGAACCGCAATAAGGCCCTCGCGCGGTCGGTTCCTGCTCGGCGATGATCTCCATCGCCCGGACTTTGGGTGCGCCGGTGATCGAACCGCCCGGAAACGCGCCGCGCAACAACTCGATCGGCGTCGCGCCGTCTCGGAGCCGGCCCACCACCGCGGAAACCAGATGATGCACGTATTGGAAAGTCTCAACCGCACAAAGCTGCGTGACAGCGACCGAGTCTGCTTGACAGTACTTTGATAGATCGTTTCGCAGCAGGTCGACAATCATCACGTTCTCGGCCCGATCCTTGTCGCTGAGCAATAAGTCGTCTTGCGAATAAAGGTCGGCCTCGGGCCGATGGCGCCGGGATCGCGTCCCCTTGATCGGACGGGCTTCCACCTGCCGGTCGCGGACTCGCACCAGGCGTTCGGGCGAAGCGCTCACGAGCTGAAATGCGCCCATGTCGAAAAAGGCTGCGAAGGAAGCCGGGTTCCGCTCGCGGAGGCGCAAGTACAAGTCGACCGGGCTGCAACTGGCTGGTTTCAGCAACCGTTGCGAAAGATTCGCTTGAAAGATGTCGCCCGCGTGAATGTACTCCACCACCCGTTCCACCGCGCGCAGGTACCCGTCGCGAGAAAAGTTGCTTGACACATCCGACATCCGCGTCGTGGGGTACTGCGGCGCCAGTTGCGCACAAGCAATCGAGTCGGCTGCTGCTGTTGCACGATATGTCGGCGAGCCGACGTTGGAGAGCCGTTCCAGCACCCGCCGCCCCCGCGCCGCCGCACGATTGCCTCTGCGAACCGGCTCGTGTTCAGGGAAACCTTGCGAGATCACCCAGCCTCGTTGCTGACGATGGTCGAAAGCGACCACGACGTCGTACAGGCCGACCACCATGGGCGGCGTGCGAAACTCGTCGAACCGCGCGGCCCCGACGCGCTCCAGTCGACGGCTGAGATCATAGCCGAACAACCCCGCGGCTCCACCCTGAAACGGCGGCAACTCGGCCAGCGTCTCAGCGGCAAAGGGCGTCAGCGCCGCATGCAACTTGGTAAATCCATCCTCCGCGCTGGGATGGGCTGTATCAAGAACCGGCGAAGCATGTTCCAGCCGAACGACTTGAAACGGATCGCAGGCGACAAAGGAATATCTGCCTAGTTCGGCGTCGGTCGACGCGCTGTCCAAAAAAATCACCCTGCCCTCGCCAGCCAGTCGCTGGAACGCCTCCACCGGCTGCAGCCCGCGGGGCAGTTCTTCGACGAACGGAGTAAATCGCTGCGATCGATTCAAGGCTGGTCGTTCCCGTCCTGTGGCCCGTCCGGTCGGTTGCGCCGCTGCCTCTCCAGTCGGTGCGAACGTTCCTCGACCGTCAGATAGCCCCAGTCGAGCGCACGGTCTTGTTCGTAGTTCTTATCGAGTGTTCTAGCCGTGACTGCCTTGGCCGCCTCATAGCCGAGATAAAAGGCGTGGCCGGGGTCCAGGTTGCGAGGTTCGGTCGCCAGAAGCTTCTCGAACAGCAGGAATGGATCGTTTTCGCAAAGATGCACTTCGCCGTTGAACAAGTGCATCACTCCCGCCTCGTCGAGCGACAGGCGATAGTTGTTGTCGCGGATGCTTGCGGCGAGTTCTGCAATGTCCTGCTGCGAGGGCCGCAGACGCTTAACGTCGCGCAGCGCCACCAGGCGCGGCTCAAGATGCTTCGGCAACGTGCGCTGCGTGACCGCATGATAAACCAGCCGCCGCGCCAGGTCGCACTCCCGCACGCTGCTCCGCGCCCAGTTGATCACTTGCGTCGTCAGGATGCTGCGCACGCCCAACTCCTGGCAAAAGCCGAGCAACAGAAGGTTGATACCGGCCGAATCGACGTCGCACAACTCGGTCAGGTTGCCGACGCCCATCATCATCTCGGCGTCGGGGTACCGGCGGCGCGTCTCGACGTAGCGATGCAGGCTTTCGGCGAAGCCAAAGGCGATCGGCTCGATGATCGGATCGATCCGCAGCGGCACGCCCGCGGCGGCCAATGTTTCGACGGTCGCATCCAGACCCGCCAGCGACTTGGGATCGTCGGGAATGACCACCACCTGGCAACCCCAGTCGGGCGCGGCCTCGACGTTGGACGAATTGACCGACAACACCAGCTCGGCCCCGGCGCGAACCGCGGGCGCGATTTCCGCCGGATCAAGGCTGTCGATCGAAACCCGATGGCCTTGATCTCGCAATGCGCGCACGACCTCCCCGACCCCGCTGAAGCATTCGCCCGGATTGCAGCCCACGTCGATCAGGTCCGCTCCATCGCGCCGCATCTGATCGGCGACTGCCAGTATGTCCGCCAGCCGCCATTGCGGCGCGTGGTTGATTTCCGCGATGATCTCAATGTCGAAGTC
>JBBDLY010000561.1:0-6065 GCA_040878585.1 Pirellulales bacterium | reverse complement strand
AACTACTTTGGACTTTACTTTGCCGGACGCTATGCCAACTCTAGGAACGTATTGAACATAAGGAAACGGAGAGAACGGAGAATTGGCTCTCTGTTGCCTCCTTGCCGCTCTGTTTACTCCAGGCTGGCTCTCGGTAGAATCAGTCGACTTACGCCATCGATCAGTTTGATCTCAGTAAAATTGATCAGTAGCCCCAAGGGAATATCTAGCACTTTTTGTAGCGGAGCAACTGGGCTTTGTGGTTTAGCAGGATTGTCTCCACCGCTTTGGCTTCCGCAAGCAAGCATTGATTAACGAGCGTTCAGGCAACAAAGGAGACAAAGAGAACAGAGACTTCACTTCTCCGTTTTCTCTGTTGCCTTCTGTTCAAACAAGCCCCTGGAGTCGACATGCAACATGGCGAAGCCAATGCGGAAGTTATTCTTGAACCGATCCTCAGGCGCGTTTCCAGCCGCCGTTGACTGTGATCACTTGTCCGTTGATGAACGACGCCGCCGGTGACGCCAGAAAACAAGCCAGCTCGGCGACGTCGGCCGGGCGTCCCCAGCGCCCGGCGAGTGATTCATCAACGGCACGGCGGTTCCATTGCGGCGACGCCTGCTGCTCGCCCCATTGCGTTCGTATCCAGCCTGGCGCGATACAATTGACCCGCACTTCCGGGGCCAGGCTTTGGGCGAGGCTGCGGCTGAAGGCCATCACCGCTCCCTTCGCGGCGGCGAACATCTCGCCGCTATCGCCCGCCATGCCGTGTTCCGCCTGGTCCCAGCCTACATTGAGAATCACTCCCTGGCCTCGTTGCTTCATGCGCTGGCCGACGCCGCGCGACAGACGGATCGTCGCCCGCACGTCAACCGCCAGGATCTCCGACAGCTTTCGCTCGAAGCTCCACTGCGCCGCCTCGCCAGTTAGTACGTCGACGCCGGCGTTGTTCATCCACACATCCACGCTGTCGCGCCAAGCCCAGGCGCGGTCGAGCAGGTTGTCTTGTGCGTCCTCGCTCGCCAAGTCGCCCAAAAGCACAACGGCGGATCGTCCTAGCGATTCGATCTCAGCTGCCACTGCTTCGGCCGCCGTCTGATTGCCACGGGCGTGAACCACGACGTTGGCCCCGCGGGCCGCCATCGCCAGCGCGGTGGTCCGGCCAATGCCGCTGGAAGAACCGGTCACGACGATCGTGAGGTCCTCCAAGTCGTGCCGTTTTAGGTTACGCTCAGTCATGGCTTAGGGCGGTTGAAGAAAGTCGGTAGGGAACCAATCCGCAGGGTCGTTCGTAAGCTAAATTATATCAATCCTTTCAGACTTGTAACCGGGATTGCTAGCCTCACGGCGGTCGCCAATGTCAACCGTACAAAGCATCGGGGGGAAGGAACTGCGCGAGCGTCTGCCGCGGACGGCGTTTGCGTTTCGTGGGTACAACGTCACCAACCTGGGCCGAACCGCGGAGTTGTTGGCTCACGAAGTTTATGGGCCGATCGTCGAGGAGTGCCTGACAACCGCTGGTGAAATTGCCTCCGACGAATTGCATCGGACGATCAACCTGCTCGATCGCGTTCGCTCTCAAGAGGAAACAACTCTGGCCGCCTTCGCGGACGCCGTTGCGTTGATCGTGGCCATGGAATGCGCCCAGGTGCGTCTGCTGCGCGAGCTGTTCGACGTCGATCTGCTCAGCGCCTCCCGGACTCTGGGTTACAGTCTCGGTGAGATCGCCGCGCTGGTTTGCGATGGCTCGATTCGCCTGGAGGACGCCTTGCCGGTGCCGATCTCGATGGCCGACGACTGCGCCGCACTGGGAGAGAACGTGCGAATGGGGATTCTCTTTTCCCGCGGGGCGACCTTGGATCAACCGGCGATCGACGCCGCCTGCCGCGAATTGAATCTTCGCGGGGAGGGCATCATTGGCGTTTCGGCGTTTCTTTCTCCCAACACGCGCCTGTTGTTGGGAGAAGGCAACTTGGTCGAGCAGTTTCGCGATCACCTTTCCGAGCTGTTTCCCGGCAGCGTCCACTTGCGAATCGACGATCGCCGCTGGCCGCCGTTGCATACGCCAGTTGTGTGGGAACGGTGCGTGCCCAATCGAGCCGCGCGGCGGATGCTCGTCATGCCGACGCACATCAAGGAAAACGGCCCCAAGTTGATCTCCATGGTTACCGGCGCCGCCGACTATACGGAAGAAACCATCCGGCCGCTGCTCACCAAATGGGTTGATCATCCGCAACGAGTATGGGACGTGGTCTATGAAACGCTCCGCGTCGGCATTGAGACCATCGTGCATGTCGGGCCGGCCCCGAACCTGCTGCCGTCGACCTACAAGCGAATCAGCGACAACGTCGAGGTCCAACTCAGCCGGTCGGCGCCACGGCGGTTCGGCGGACGATTCGTGTCGACCATTTCGCGGCGGGCCTGGCTGGCAAATCTGTTGCCGAAGCGCAGCGCACTGCTACGGGCGCCCTACGTCCGGCATGTCATTCTTGAGGACTGGCTGTTGGAGCAGCAACTTTAACAAGCGATTGCTACTTTTTGGTTGCGCCTTCGATCGCAGGCCATCGTTTCAGGAAAGCCGCGGCCATGATGTCGTGACCGGTGGCGTTGGGATGGATCGGATCGCCGCCGTGGGTTTCGGCTAATCTGGCCAACATCGGCGTCCGCACGTCCACCACCCAGACATTGTCGCGGTCGTTGAGCGTCAACAACCACTCCGCGTAACGCGCCATGACTTCGTCATAGTACGCATACGGCGTGCGATAGCCGAACGTGTTCGGATCCTTGTCCGCCTTGATTTCGGCGGCAGCGTTTGCCTTGGCCACAATCTCCTGTTTGGCCGCCGCGTCGGCACCCTCGGGGAACGGCCCCGTCCGGGCAAACGGCGGTGGAGTGAGCAGTATGACACGGGCGCCGGAGTCGTGCGCCTTCTTGATGAGTGATTCAATCCCAGCCTGGTAGGCAGTGAACCGCTCTTCATTAAACGGATGGTAAATGCCGTCGTTGATACCGTAGCAGGCGACGACCCAGTCGGGCTTGTTGGCCGCCAGCTCCGCGTCCAATCGGGTGAACAGACAGGGTCGACGTCCCGGATGATACGCCTCGCTCAAATTCGAGACGGTTTCGCTGCTCCGTCCCTGATTGACCACCTTCGGCGGATTCCCAGGGTGACGCCGCGACAATTCCTCTCCGATCAATCTCACGTAGCCGCCACCGCGGGTGATGCTGTCGCCCAAAAAGAGCAGCGTGGGTGAAGCGGGCGCATCCGCCGCTGGTTCATCCGCCCAGGTCGACCCGTGACTCAGGATGGATAAACCGATCGCACAGCAGACGACGACACGGTTGAAGAGCAATCGCGTGGACATACGGAACTTCACTTTCTGACCGACTTGCGATTCTTGGTTGAACTGGCTGTCGGCCGGTTGTGGATGACGGTAAGGGCAAATAAACAACGACGCTCAGCTAGACTGTTACCAATATGAGCGGCGGGGACCGGCCATGTCAATCGAAGCAGGTGAATTCGACGGATTCACAAGCCTCACGCCTCCAGCCTCACGCCTCCGCCTCGTCGGCCCGCCAGAATCGCACCAACCAGCGAGCGGCCAGCGGCGCCAGCACGAGCAGGGACAAGGCGGCGAACAGGCGGACGTCGATCAAGCTCCAGGGACCGTCGTCGACGACGGTTCGCAACGTCGGAATGTGAGTTCCCGCCAATACAAAGGCAATGTTTCCCGGCAACATGCCGAGCAGCGTCGTCCATCCCAAGGTACGCAGTTTGACACTCGTCGCCCCGGCGGCGTAGTTCGTCAACGAATAGGGGGCATGCATCAACCGCAGTGTCACCAAGTATAAGGCCCCTTCCCGTGCCAACCCCTTGTTGAGCCTGACAATCCATGTCTCGAACCGCTGATGCACCACGTCCTGCATCAGCACGCGAACGACCAGGCATACGATGACCGCCGCCAAGGCGAGCGCGAGGCTGACGATCACCAGCCCCGTCCAAAATCCAAACAGCCAACCGTAGACCACCGCCTTGCCGGTGGTCCCAGGGACAAGCGATGCCAGAAGATACAGACAGAATCCCACGACAAAGGAGGCGACGGGCCAGTTCGCCACCAGGTGGCGCAGTGCGGATTCCCTGGCAACCAACGTCTCCAAAGCGCCGAAATAGTTCAGCGCCAGCCAGACGCCGGCGATCACCAGGATCAGGATCAGGATCGGTAGCAGACGTCCTTTCATCTGGGAATGTCCTGACTAAGAAGCCATTCATGAAAAACTACGCCTCGAAGGCGGTTTTTTTTAAGAATACGGCGTGACAAGAGGGCAAGTCCAGTGTTAAATAGGCAACTTGCTCGTGTGCGTAGTCATACGGGCCATCTGCCGGGGGAGACACGATTGGACACTTTGCAGCAGGAACGGTCACATGCCGATTGAATTTCGTTGCACACAATGCCACAACCTATTACGGGTTCCCGACGAGTCCGCAGGCGCGCAGGCGAGATGCCCAAAATGCAGCGCCATCATAACGGTCCCCGCTTCGGGATCGGAGGGAGGGCTGGAACCAAGTGACAATCCGTTCGCCGAACTCGGTCAGCGATCGGCAGACCAATCGGCCGGCAATGAACCCGTCAACCCATACAGTTCCCCCGCGAGCGGCTATGACCAGCCTCACGCGACGAGCGCATCGGGGCACGAGATGGTTGCGACTCCGGTGGACGCCGGCAGCGTAATTAATCATGCCTGGGAAGTTTGGAAAGCAAACCTGCTATTGCTCGTAGGCGTCACGGCCGTGGTGTTCGTCGTCAGTATCGGCTTTGGCGCGGTTCAAGGTTTCATTGAGACATTGTTCGCCCACCAAGGCAACCAAGAGTTGGGGATTGTGGTCGGATTCGGCTTGTCGATTTTTGCAAACCTGGTGCAAATATTTCTCGAGATCGGCAAAACCATCATCGTGCTAAAATTATTGCGAGGCCAGCACGCCGAATTCAACGACCTGTTCAGCGGCGGCCCCATGTTCCTTTCTGTGTTTGGCGCGTCGATTTTGGCGGGAATCGCCATCGTGGTGGGCTTTTTGGCCTGCATCGTGCCGGGCATCTTGCTGCTGTTGTTCTTTTGGCCTTTTTATTGGCTGATCATCGACCGCAAGGCGGGAGCGATTGAGTCGTTTGGCATGGCGTATCCGTTCGCCAAGGCGAACGTCGGAACGACCTTTGTTCTGTGGCTGGCAAGCATTGGAATCATGATCGTCGGCGTTCTGGCTTGTCTTATCGGCATCCTGTTTGCGGCACCGCTGGTTAGCGTCATGTGGGGCGCCGCCTACTTGATGATGTCGGGACAACTTCGCACCGGACCGCGGTACTGAGAAAGCGATAACCTTGCCCCCCAGCAGGTCTAGGATACACCGTCGAGATTTGACGGCGACGAGGAAATTGCCCATCTTATAGGTTGTCGCTCAAGCCAATTCCTCGCCGTTGAGAAAGAGAACCATCATGTTGAGATTCGCCTCCGTCTTCCCATTGCTGTTGGTGTGCTGCATCCAGGCTGCAGCCGCCGACGATGCGGATAATTGGCCGCAGTGGCGCGGCCCCGAGGGCGCCGGCAGTGTTGAAAGAGGCAGCTATCCGGCCGAATGGACCGCCGACAACGTGCTCTGGAAGTCCGCGCTGCCGGGCAAGGGTTGTTCCACACCCATTGTGTGGCAGAATCAGATTTTCGTCACCGCGCCGATCGAAGGCGTTGACGCCTTGATTGCCTTCGATCTTGCTGGCAAGGAATTGTGGCAAGCTAAATTCGATGAGGAGAGTCCGGGCAAGCATCGCAACGGCTCCGGCGCCAACGCCTCGCCCGTTACTGACGGCGATACCGTGTTCGTCTACTTCAAAAGTGGCACGCTGGCGGCGGTTGGCTTGGACGGCAACATTCGCTGGCAAACGAACCTGATCGACCGTTTCGGTCCGGATACGCTCTTCTGGGATCACGGCACTTCGCCCGTCCTTACCGAAAAATACGTCGTAATGACCCGGCTTCACAATGGGGAGTCGTGGATCGCGGCGTTCGACAAGGTTTCGGGCGAACTCAAATGGAAG
>JBBDLY010000560.1:0-1722 GCA_040878585.1 Pirellulales bacterium | reverse complement strand
GGAACCGCGCTAGTACGTTACCCGGTAGCGGACGTTGAACATCCAGATAATCAATCCCAGCAGCACGCTGTTGAACAGTAGCGAGAAGAGCATGTAAAGCCCGAATAGCTGGAAGTCGTTAGCTGGCTGGGTGCGGCGGGCGGTTTCGGTTTCGCTTCGGTCGTCTAGTTCCATCTCCAGCGGCAGGCTGTGGGCCGTGGCGAAGGGGCTGGTGAACATTGCCAGGCGGACGCGATGGTTAATCCGCTCGGCCGCCGCGCGGGCTTCCGCAAGCCGCTCGGCCGTGTTGGCGGCGCGTTGCTCGGCGAGCAGCCGTTCCACTTCGGACGCGGGGCGCGAGTCGTCGCCGGCCGGTGCTTCCTCGGTGATGGTGGTCGTCACCGCCGCCGCCGCGCGGATCGCCCGTTCGCTCGTTACAAACTGTTGCACGAAATACAGCACCGCCGGCGGGGCCGTGAACATCACCAGGATAATCAGATAGCTGGTCGTCAGGCTGATCGAGGTCTTGCGAAAGACCACCGAACAGAACAGGGCCACCGTGGCGGTCGTCACGCACGAAGTGACGATGATCGCCGTGTAGGCGGCCATCGTCGGCAGGTTGCCCCAGTACTGCGAGACCAGCAGACACGCCAGCAGCACCGGCCAGGCGACGAACATCGTCAGCACCGTCGACACCCGCAGGCCGCTGAGCAGCTTGCCCCACAGGATTTGCCAAGGCGAGATGACCGTGGTGAGTAGCAAGTCGAGCGTGTCGCGCTCGCGTTCGCTGGTGATGCGGTCGGCCGAGAAGACCGGCCCGACAAGCATGTTGAACAGCAGCACGTAGCAAATATACCAGGCGGCCTGTTGCGGGTAGATATAGAAGTAAAACGCCATCAGCGGAATCGCCAGGAACATGCTTACCTGAATCACGATCCGCAGCATCAATGTGCCTTGGCTGAACAGCTCGCTCCGCATTTCCTTATCGTAAACCGGGTTCGTGCCGTCTGGCATCAGGTCGTTGCGTTTGGCCGGGGCGAACAGCATATCGGGAAATTGATCGCTCTGTATGACCATGCCGACGGCGTGCTTCATCTCCTGATCGACGTCGACCACTTCCTTCCCTTCACTGCCGACGTCTGGCGGATAGAGCAGCCGCCGGGCGGTCGAAAAGAAGAGAATCAAAAACGTCGCCAGGGCGATCGCGGGGAGCAACGTCACGGAGAGAAACAACCGCACCACGCCTTGCCCGGCCAGCCCCTGCCAGAGGGCCGCGCCGGTGATCGCCAGCGGCAGGATGACGAGGTAGCTGACCGTTAGGGAGGCCATCGTTCTGGAGAAATAGCTGCTGCAGGCCAGCGAGATCATGCCGAAAGTGACGACGCTCGCGGTCAGCGCCACGTAGGCGGCCAGCACTTCGTACAGCGACACGCCTCCGAGCGGCACGCAGAGCATGACGATCGGTAGGCTGCATAGGATCAAGATGCCAAGCGGGGCGAGCGAGGCCAGCAACTTGCCGAAGATGATGGCCGAGGGCCGCAGCGGGCTGGCCAGCAGCATCTCGTAGCTTTTGCGTTCCTTTTCGCCGGTGATTGCCCCGGCGGCGAAGCTTGGCGCCATCAGCGAGACCAGCAGATACTGGCCCAGAAAGAACAGATCGACCAGTTCCTTGGCGGCGGCGGTTTTGGTCATGTCGACTTGCCGCTCGACCGGCCAGGCGGCGTAGACCACCAGGCCGAGGAT
>JBBDLY010000559.1:0-1725 GCA_040878585.1 Pirellulales bacterium | reverse complement strand
CTCCAGTAGCAGGCGAGATTGTAGTACAGCAGCGCCTCGGTGGCGTCGACCTCGAGCGCTTCTTCCAGCGTTTCGATCGCCAGGTCGAGCCGCCCGGTACGTTTGTGACACCAGGCCAGCGAGACATAGAGTTCGATCAACTCGGGCAAATCGCGCTGCGCCTTCTGGAAACTGAGGATCGCCTCTTCAAAGCGATCCAAGTTGCGCAGCGCTTCGCCGTGCAGATAGTGGGCGTGGCTCTCCCAACCAGCCCGATCGCCCAGTCGGTCGAGACTGCGAACCGCTCGCGTCGGCATATCTAGTTCCAGATAGCCTTCGGCCTCGGTGAGCCAGCGTTTGCGTTGCGCAAGCGCGGGATCTGCTTCGGGTTTTCTCCCCAGTTTGGCCATTGTCGTTTGCGAGGTTCGACCTCGCCTTTCTCTGCTCACTCAGCAAAACCGCCCTCCCGGCAACTATGGCGACGGCTCATCCATTTCGCCCCTACACCACTATTGTAGACAGGGAGACGCCGAAAAGGTCAAGCCGCACCGCGTGCGAGGGCAACTTTTTTAACCGGCGGATCGAATCGCGCCAAAGCGTGCTGAAAATGCTGGCTGGAAGGGCGGTTGCCGTCGCCTCCAGAGGGCCGTGGAAAGGCTTGTTGATACCAGCGAGTGCGAACCCCGCCCGGCAACTTATCGCTCCAGCCGGTAGCACTTGGGGCGGTTCAAGGAGGTAACGAATTGGACTGAAGCACTTCAAGAAAAAGGCTCCCTTGGGGAGTCAGCGAACATGCAGGCCGTAACGTGAGTGAACGCTGAGCAGGCCTCGAAACGGGTAATGTGGGAGCCGACCCGCCTGAATAACGGGGAAGGCCGCCGTCGGTTGGAGTTAGTCCCAAACGGGCGGAGCGATAAACCCAAACGATCCCACCGGGGTAGTGGCGACGGCATGTGTGCAGGAGGAATCGACAGCTAACTGAATTACCGTTTACCTGCCGGTACTAACCCGATCCGAGGTGGCCGGTTTTAACCCGATCCCTGACAGTCATGACGCTTCTTCATTGCTCTTAAAAGTTTGATCGATCAATGGCTTGGGATTATTCCCGGCCTGCGAAGCGGTCATTTCTCTGAAGAGTTTTTCCAATTCCGAAGGTTCGGCAGGCTTGGTGAGATGATGATCGAATCCTGCCTCTTTGGTTCTTCGTCGATCCTCTTCCTGGCCCCATCCGGTCAGTGCCACGAGCTTGATGCCTTGGCCCCAAGTTTGCTGACGGATATGTTGTGCCGCCTCGTATCCGTTCATGCGTGGCATTCCAATATCCATTAAGATCACATGGGGCCGAAATGCCGCTGCAACCGCGATGGCTTCCTGCCCATCGCCCGCACGGCGAACCTCGTTACCGAGTGTTTTCACGACGACCCCCAGCAGTTGGGCTGCGGCCTGATTGTCGTCCACAATGAGAACCCGGCATCCCGTTTGAGAAGCGGAAACTGTGGTAGACTCCTGTTCGACTTCAGGGAGTTCTTTGGTCGTAGAAAGTTGCACGCTGAACGTGCTGCCTTGATTGCAACCCGGACTTTCAACGGTGATTCGACCGTCGTGCAATTCGACCAACGATTTTACCAACGTCAACCCAATCCCAAGGCCCGCATAAGCCTTATCGGTGGGATGCTCAATCTGCGCAAACATCTCGAAGATTCGTTCCCGCATTTCGGCAGGAATCCCAATGCCATTATCCGTCAC
>JBBDLY010000558.1:0-9905 GCA_040878585.1 Pirellulales bacterium | reverse complement strand
GATACCTCGCCCCGTTCGATCAACTGCCGGGCGACCACCATCGCCATGTTGATTGGGATCGAGAAGCCAATCCCTTCATTTCGGCCGCTGCTGCTGGCGATGGCCGTATTGATGCCGACCACTTCCCCCTTGAGATTAATCAACGGTCCGCCGCTATTGCCGGGATTGATGGCGGCGTCGGTCTGAATGAAGTTCTGGAAGTTGACGCCGTCGGTCGCCAATTCCAGATCGCGGCGTCCCATGGCGCTGACGATGCCGTAGCTGACCGAATGTCGCAGTCCGAACGGACTGCCAATGGCCAGAACAAAGTCCCCCACTTCCAGTTGGCTCGCGTCGCCGAGGCGGGCCGGCTGTACCTTAACGTCGTCCAACTCCATCACGGCCACGTCGGTGCCGGCGTCGGTCCACAGTTTCGTCGGCTTGATCTCGCGGTTGTCGGCCAGCTTGATGGTGACCGTCGACTCGTCGGCGTGTTTGATCAGGTGGCGATTGGTCAGCACGTAATGCTTGCCGTTGTAGGCGATGATCACGCCCGAACCGGCTTCCTCGCCGCTGCGACGGGTGAAGTTGCGGCGGGGATCGGAACTATGCTGGGCGTCGATATGGACCACCGACGGCTTGGCGATCTTGGCGACCCGTTTGATGATATTGGAATGCCGCTGCAACTCGCCCACGTCGTCGGCCAGGTCCGCATAGTAGCGATCGAGTTCTTCCTGCGTGCGGGGCAAATCGTCGTCGTACAACTGCGCCCAGCCCGACGAGGTCGGTCCGAGCGCGGCGACCAACACCAGCAGGGCAAGGAGGATGCAAACGGGGCGGCGGACCGGCGAGACGGTCGTCTGCGGTGCTTCTCGGCAACTCATGATGGATTTCCCAGCAGTAGCTCGACGATCTTGGGACGAAGGCGCTACGTACTTCATCGTATCGTAAAAGCCCGCTGCGCCAATAAAAATACACCGCCAATTCCCCCTCGCGGGCGTCAAAGCCCGCGGCCAAGGTCATCAATCGGTGTATATTGGCAACGGAAACGGCGAACGCGCCCGCCGTCTGCTTGCTGGAAATTTTCCGTCGTCTTTACGAAAAATCCATCTCGAAGTCGTTGAACGACATTTCGGCGTCGTCGTCGTCGTCCACCACCCGGCTCCAATCGCTGTCCGGCATGCCGACGCCCCCTTGGCGTTCAAACTCACGCTGGCACTCGATGCAACTGGTGGCGTAGGGCAGCGCCTTCAGCCGGGCCAGTGGAATCTTGCCGCTGCAAAACTCGCACAGGCCGTAACTCCCTTCGCGCATCCGCTCCAGCGCGTTATCGATGTTCGCCAATTGCCGGCTTTCGACCTCGGCCAATTGGCTGCTCGTCTCGTGCTGGGCGCTGTCGAGCGCGAAATCGACCACGTCACCGGCACTATGGTCCCGCAGTTCATTGAGCAAGCTCAAGTCGCCGGCTAACGCCTTGCGGAGCGCGTCGCGCTGCACGAGCAGCACTTCCCGCATCTTGAGAATCGTGTCTTTGCGTGCCATGGTGATACCCTCAATCTCTCTGCGAGAATCGTCGGTGCGATCTCGTCGCTGGTGCCTCGACTTCTTCCAGTCGCCCGCGGCAAACGGTTTTGCCGCGAATCAACCTTCATGCGTTCGATTTGGTTAAACGGTTCCTCGGGGGGTTCGTCCCGTTTTCTCAATGTCCTCCCCACACAAACGGCCGGCGGGGCGGGAAAACGGCAAACAAACTATAGTACGAAACTCCCGGAAAAGGGGTCGCGAAATCGAAAAGGTAGCCGCAAACTCGCTTCGCAACGGACTTGGCCGATGTAACGCGTTATCTAATCTGTCTTTACGGCAAGTGAATTCCGTTTTCTTTTTTCCTTCCCTTGGTCGTTGCGGCGCCGACGTCGGCGGACACTTCGACCTGCGGGCCGAAAATCGCCCAGTCGATTCATCCCATTGCCTTGGGATAATCGACAGAACCGGCAAGATTATGCAGACGATTTTCGAGAATACTAGCCCTGACGGAAATAACTTGCCGTGGCGGCTGCTTCACGCCACGTGCCGTTTTTGACTAGGGGGCGAGCGCAAGCTATATGACCTGAGTGAGTTGGAGGTTCCGCGCCGCCCGCGTCGCGAGACTGATTCACCTGTTCACGATCGCCCACGGACGCTCGCATGCCGACATCTGCCGTCAAAAACTCGCCCTCGCTGCTTCGCAATCCCGGCGGAGAACTCTCCTTGCGCATCCGCGGCACAGGTCGCGACGGACAGGTCATTCGGCTGACCGCGGCCAAATCGACCATTGGCAAGGCAGACTACTGCACGCTCCAGTTGCGAAACTCGGCGCTCGCCGACCTGCATTGCCTGATCCTCCGTGGCGAGCGGCAGACGGTCGTCCGCCGCTGGTCGGAGGATACGCGGCTCAACGGCCGCGGTTTTGACGACGCCCCGCTGACCGTCGGAGACTGCCTGAGCATCGGCCCGCTCGATTTCGAGGTGCTGCCGTCGCCCGCCGTGGTGGGGGAACCGGCTGCTCCTTGGCAATCTCGCGATCCACAGGCGGCCGAACGGGAACGCCGCATCCGGCGGCGACGCCGACGGCGGACGCGGGCGCTGCTGGAGACGATGCGAGCCGATCAAGAGCAGTTGCGCGAATTGCAATCAATGGTGGACGCCCACCAGAATAGCTGGCACGATCAGCAAGCAGACTCCCATCGGTTGCACCGGCAACATGCTGAAATAGAGCAGGCAAAGCAATTGCTGGCCGAGCGACAAGGCGATTTGGCTCGACGTGAAGACGAACTGGCCGAACGGAGCGAACGGCTCGAAGCCGATACCCGCGAGTTGGAAGAACGCCGCGAGCAATGGCTGCGTGAATGCGAAGAACAGCAAGCCGAGCGGGACGCCAGGCAGAGCGACTTGGCCGCCAGAGAGCAGGAATTGGTCGAGGCGCAGGCGTCGCTTAACGCAGCGCAAGCCTCGCTGGCCGACCGCGAGCAGCAACTGCAAACGCAAGCCGGGCAGCAACATAGCGAGGTCGACCAGCAGCAGATGCTCGACCAGCGGCAAGCGGAACTTGCCGAGGAGTCGCAGCGGCTTGCCCAGCAGCGCGACCAGCTCGCCGCAGAGCGCGCTGCGCTGGCCGACGAGCAAGCCGCATGGGAGCAGGCACAGCAGCAAGCACTTGAGGATCGGCAAGCGCTGGACGATGAGCAGGCACAACTCCAACAAGAACGAAACGAGTTGGCCGCCGAGCGGACGGAATTCGAGCAACTTCGCACCGCATGGCAAGCCGACAGCGTTGCAGCCGTCGAAGCGGATGCAGCCGCGCCGGCGGACGATGCGTTATTGCCTGGGGATGAATCATGCGAAGACGCAACGATACAGCAAGTGGACGAGACCACCTCGCCGGCCGCCGATACCGCCGAGATCAATAGCGACCGGTACGATTCCCCGGCAGCCGAGGACGCTTCTCCGCAGGACGAGACCGCCGGCGGACTGAGCACGCTTTCGTTGCTCTCCCAATACGATCCGCCGACTACCGCCGAGGGAGTCGCCGGTGGGCTGCTCGACGACAAAGAGGAGGAAGCGGCCGATATCTTCGGCCGACTGCGAGACTTGGCGGTACTCCGCGACGCGGAGGAAACGACGACCGACGCCCCACAGCACCCCGTTGCGGAAACATTCCAGGCGGCGCCCGAACAGCAAGCTCCCCCGGAATCGCTGGAGGACGCCGCTTCGACTGCGGCGGCGGACGCAGCAGAGGCAGCGGCCGACGCGGACGACTCGATCGAGCAGTACATGGCGGGCTTGCTGCAGCGGATGCGCGGCGGCGACTCCACGCCGCCGGCCGAGCCGAGCCACGTTCACAAGCCCACCACTAGTTCTAGACCGAAGACCGTCCAGGCGGTTCAACCGACCGACGGCGAAGCAGCGGCCGATTGGGATCCGACCCAGATGCCGCCCCGCCGTTCGGCGCCGGAGCAGAATACCGACATCGCCAAGATGCGGGCGCTGGCCAACATGACCACCAAAAGCGCCATCGACGCCAGCCGGCATCGTCGCCTCCGCACCGAGGCGATCAGCAAGGGCCTGGTCTCGGGCATCGCCACGATCGCCGGCATCGTGCTCATCAGCCTGTCGCCGAACGTTCTCAGCATGGGCTTCTTGGGCGGCGTGGCCGCGTTGATTGTCGGCACGAACTGGGCGATTCGCGGTGCTCAATTGATGCGCACGGTTCGCCAAGAGCAGCGCAGCGTACGGCAGGCGGAAGCGCTCATTCAAAAAGCCGAACAAGATCTGCAACAGGCTTGAAAACTCGGGGCTTTACACGTCTGCCAGGACACTTCGAACAGGAGGAAACGAAGAAAACGGAGAAATGCATTCTCTGTTGCCTCTGATCTGCTCTGTTGCCTGTGTGTCGATTGAAATTACAATCTAAACGTACGGTCTCGTACAATCCGGCGGTAATGCAGGCTGATACGACGAACCAACCTAGGGCAAACACGATCAAGTTTCGGGCTTAACAACGATCCCTTTGTTGGAGCGAACTGAGGGAAAGGAGGCAACTGAGAATTCCTTCCTTTGTTCTCTCTGTGCCCTCCTGTTCAAAATCCTGATCGCATTCAATTTATTGCGATCCTCAAGGACCTGGGCCTAAAAGCCACGCGAGGCGACGATGTCGTCGAAGTCGCGGAGGTGATAGCCGATGCCGAGATAATCGAGCACGCGGCACAGCCCCCGCAGCGCCACGCCGAAGCCGTCCGGACCGCTGTAGCCGCCGAACTGCCCGCCCCCTTTGACGTGCGGTTCCAGATCGAGGAACACCCCCGGCACGCCGCGCCGCTTGAGCTTGCGCGCCAGCTTGGGGATCGATTCCTTGAAGTCCTTCAGAATCGCCTCATGCCCGCTGTCTCCCATGTCGGCGGGCACGAAATGGGCCAGGGCCTCTTCGTCGACGTGCCCTTTCACTAGTTCGGTGTGGGTGTGCTGGTAATCCTTGATATGGATCCAGCCGACGCCGTGCTTCATCGCCTGATATTGCTCGAAGGTCTCGTTGGTGGTGTAGCCTTGGCAGACGATATTGGCGCCGTCGAAAATGAGCACCATGGCCGGATGGTTCACCTGGCGGTAGATTTCGGCCAACAGTTCGCCGTTCTGTCCGACTAAGTTTGCTTCCACTTCCAGCCCGAAGGTCAAGTCGCTGCGGTGACACGCCTCGGCGATCTGGCCGAGATGGTCGACCGCTTGCGGCACGTGGTCCCACGGGTCTTCGCCTTTGGGATGATAGAACGAGAAGCCGCGGATCAGTTTGGCCTCGAAGGCGTGAGCCAACTCGCAAGCCTTGTGGACGTCCTTACTGAGGTATTGCTTGAATGGCACATATTTGTTCTTCGTGCCGTCGGCCTTGTCGAGCAGCTTGACTTTGCCGATCGGCGAGCCGATCGAGGAGACGTTCAGGCCGAAGTCGTTCTCCAGGTGGCGGAGCTTGGTGATCTCGCTCTTGGTCAATTTCATCACGTTCTTGATGCCATTGCCGACGTCAATGAACCGCAACGAGTAGTACTGCAGGCCCAGCGCGGCAAAGGCGGCGAACTGCTCGCCCGCGGCCTTGCTGGCGGAAGACTCGTCGGCAAATCCACTAAGAATGACGTTGGCTTCGTCGGCCATGAACTGCTCCGGTGCGAGAGAATCAATTGCGGGGAAACGCCCATTCTCAGTTGCGACGCCCGTGGGAACAAGGGGCCACTGTTGTTCAGGCGACAGTGGCTCGACTCTCCGAGTCGAGGGGCGGTGACAATACATTCCCCCGCTGTGCCGAACCCTAAGCAGAAACCCGTTGGGAAGAAAAACGTTTGCATGCACCGCTTCTCGACTCGGAGAGTCGAGCAACAGTCATTTGCGGTGCTCCACCGTTACGTTCGTCGAGATCCCTCCTCGTGGCGTGAAGGCCGCTACTAGCCGCATCCAGCGGGGCGAGAGCAATTCGACCAGGTCGTCGAGAATACGGTTCGTCACGTTCTCATAAAAAATGCCTTCATTTCGAAACTGCTGCAAGTACAGTTTCAGGCTCTTCAACTCCACGCACCGTTGGTCGGGGATATAGGTAAACGTCAGCGTGCCGAAGTCGGGCTGTCCCGTCTTGGGGCAGACCGAGGTGAACTCGGGACAGATGATTTCGATCTGATAGTCGCGCTCGGGGTGCTGATTCTCGAATGTCTCGATCATCTCGCTGAACTTGTCGGCCACTATGGCGCTCCTGTTGTGTACTTTTTCTGGTCGGGTTCCCTGAAGCGTTCCACCGTTTCTTTCTATAATAGAGGTCACAGCAGCGTCCGACCATTGCCCTTTGTGTTCTCAGCCCTGTGCATTTTCCAACATCCTATGGCATCCGATCCACCAGCCATCGTTCTCCTTTCCGGCGGGCTTGACTCGGCCACCTGCGCGGCAATCGCCCGGGCCGAGGGGTTCCGGCTGCATGCGTTGTCGATCGACTACGGCCAACGACACCGGTTCGAGTTGCAGGCGGCCGGCCGGGTGGCCGCAGCGCTGGGAGTCGAGCGACACGTGACGCTGTCGATCGACCTCGCCCAATTCGGCCATTCGGCATTGACCGCCGACCTCGACGTACCGAAAGACCGCGACGAGGCGGCGATGGAAGCCGCCATCCCGATTACCTACGTGCCGGCTCGCAACACGGTGTTTCTGTCGCTCGCCTTGGGCTATGCCGAAGTGTCCGGCGCGGCGGATATTTTCATCGGCGTCAACGCCGTCGACTACAGCGGCTACCCCGACTGCCGGCCCGCCTTCATCGAGGCGTTCGAGCGGACGGCCAACCTCGCCACCAAGGCGAGCGTGGAAGGCTCGCTGGAGTTCAAGTTGCACACCCCGCTAATCAGCCTTACCAAGGCGGAAATCATCCAGCGGGGAACGGCGCTGGGGGTCGACTATTCACTCACGCACTCCTGCTACGATCCAAACGAGCAGGGCCTAAGCTGCGGCCGATGCGACGCCTGCATCCTCCGCCGCCGCGGCTTTGCACAAGCGGGACTAAACGATCCAATTGAGTATCAAGAGAGTAAATCCTAAGCGCGAAATCCTAAATCCTAAACAATGTTCAAATATCGAAGGTTCGAATGTCGCAAACCTGGTGCCCGCCGTGTTTTGAACATTGAGATTTAGGTCATTTAAATTTGCTTAGGATTTCGATATTCGTGCTTAGAGCTTTACACCTGACATGCTGATTGCCGAAATCTACAAGTCGATCCAAGGCGAGGGCCGCCGCGCGGGGCGGCCCAGTGTGTTTGTCCGCGCCAGCGGCTGTAATCTGCGGTGCCACTTCTGCGATACGCCGTATACGAGTTGGTCGCCGGAAGGCCAGGATCTGGCCGTCGACGACGTTCTCGCCAGGGTGGACGAGTGGGATTGCGAAGAGATTGTGCTGACCGGCGGCGAACCGATGTTGTTCGCCGAACTGATCCCGCTGGCAAAGGAACTGAAAGCCCGCGGCAGGCAAATCACGATTGAAACGGCCGGCACGCTCTATCTGCCGGTCGTCTGCGACCTGATGTCGATCAGCCCCAAGCTGTCCAACTCGACGCCGCCGGCGGAACGGCACGCCCGCTGGTCGCGGCGGCACGAACGCACGCGGCATCGTCCGGAGATCGTGGCCCGCTTGACCGCCGAGTACGACTACCAGTTGAAATTCGTGGTCGATGAACCAGCCGACTGCGACGAAGTCGCCCAGTACCTTGGCGCGTTCGATTCCGTCGACCCGGCCAAGGTGATGCTGATGCCGCAAGGGGTCGACGCCGCCGAGTTGGCGGCCAAGGCGCCCTGGGTCGCAGAGCGTTGTGAGCAGCAAGGTTGGACGTATTGCCCGCGACTACAGATCAACTGGTTCGGCCCGGTGCGCGGAACGTAGGTTGGGACGGGGCTGTGCAAACTCGAGGTATCATGGAGTCGGGATTTCGGGCGGTTTTGTTCCGATAGACAAAACGGTAATGACGAATGTCGAAATCCGAATGACGACAGAAACCAGAATGTCGAATGACGAACTTCGTCATTCGTAACACGTCTGTTCTCTGGAGGAGTTGCCATCGTTCGTCATTCGTGATTCGTCATTCCTTCGTCATTCGGATTTCGACATTCGTCATTATTCGCTACCGTCTCCCACGGCGGGAACAAAAACAGGGTAAAGTAACTTCAGCCAAAAGGCCGCCTTTTGCGCAGCCCAGTCCCAACCTACGGCTGTTCCATCACCCGCGCTACTTCCGCCACGGCGACTTCCAGCGATTGCCGGGCCATTTTGAAGTTGGTATGCAGCGAGATATCCGGCTGGATTTCCGCGTAGAGTGCGGTGGCGGCCTTCAGTTTGCGGAGCTTCTTGTTGACCTGCTTGAGGTATGCGGCGGCGTCCTGATTCTGCCACGCCTCACCGACGGCGAGCATCGAGTCGTATAGATCGCGCACCACCTCGCGGAGTTCGTCGTCCTCCTCGGCTTCCTCGCTGTGCTTGAGAAACGTGCGGACCATCCAAACGTGGCTAAACAACTGGTCGATCCGTTGCATTTTTTCGTGGTCGGTCATGAGTCTGAATCAGCCGTCCCTTTTTTCTTGTTGATTTCGCCCGGTTTCGATCGTGAAGTTCCGGAAGCTGCTTCGGAAGTCGGTTGTTGGCCGGCGGTTGCTTTCGGGTTCTCTTCGACCTTGGGCGTCTCCTTGGGTGGTTTGCCGCGGGGGGCGAAGGCCAGCACCAACGCCGCGCCGCCGGCGACCAGGATCAGGCCGGCCAGGAAGAAAGGGCCGACCTGGTCGTAGGTGCCTTCCTTGATGATCGTGGCGAATGTGTTCACCACCGGCGCGCCGCCGAACACCAGCGGCATCACGAACACCGGCTTGCCGCCAAAGGTAAAGGCCATGATAATGCCCAGCGCGCCGATCGCCCCGGCGGCGCCCGCCGCAAGACTCCACACGCTCCCCCAGAAGGTAAAGCCGGAGTCGGCCTCCTGGCCGCCGCCGTTGATGAGCAGCAGCGGCACGACGACGGCGATGGCGAAGTACGACAGCCCCACGCAGATCAGCGGGCGCATGCGGCTCCCTTCCATCTTGGCCTGCCCGGTGTGCAGCGCCGGGCCGTAACTGCCCCAGCAGCAGACAGTCAACGCGACGCTCAACAACACAGCCATGAAACTGGCGGCCGTGGCTGCCTCGCGGGCGGCATTCTCCTTAAAGGAGCGGCCCAGCGACGACTTTTCCGGGGGCGTCGCTTCCGTCTCCGCTTCTGTTTCCGTTTCGCCTTGAAGCGCCGCGGCGATCGTGGCGGGATCGGCCGGCGCGACCGGCGGCGTGGCGTGCGGTTTGAACAGCAGCACCGTGACCGCGCCGAGGATCACCATGAACAACCCGGCCAGGAAGATCGGTCCGACCTGTTTGTACGTCTTGGCCAGCACGATGGTGATAAACGAATTGACCACCGGCGCGCCGCCGAACACCAGCGGCATGACGAAGATCGGCTTGCCGCCAAAGTTGAAGGCCAGGATGATACCGAGCGCCCCGACCGCGCCCAAGGCCCCGGCGGCCAGGCTCCAGGCGATTCCGCGGGAAGTCCAGCGGCCTTTCTCGCCGAGACCTTGCATTAGCATGGTGGGGGCCACCACGGCGATCACGAAGTAGGCCAGCCCCACGCAAATAAACGGTCGCCAGCGAGCACCGTCCATCAGCTCCTGCCCCACGTGCAACGTGGGACCGTACAGCCCCCAAGCGGAAACCGTGACAGCCAGCGTGGCGATGACGAGCAAATATCGCATGGAGATTCCTTCAGGCGGGGCAGGGCGGGGAAATGCCGTTCCGTGTTTTTATTGTCAACCAGCGTAACACAATTTTGGCGGCTTCCGTAGAGCAGCCCGCGGCTGCCT
>JBBDLY010000557.1:0-1729 GCA_040878585.1 Pirellulales bacterium | reverse complement strand
CTCGAATTTCTGAAAATTAGGGAACCCTAATTTTCAATTGGAACAAAGCACTAGTCGCAAATCGCCCTTTATCCAGACCCCTGCCGCCTTGTGCGGTAGGTGAATCAGTTTTCGTAGCTGCCAAACTTGCGCTCCTGCCGGACAAGCCGGGCAGGGGGCGAGGTGTTGCCGCCTGCTGCCTAGCTGCCAAACTCTCGCTCCAGCCGCACAAGGCGGCTGGGGGCGTGAGCGAAATGTCGACAATGGCAACCCCCGGAACCCTATTATTTCCTCCGTTTCGGCTTATAAATCTCGGTCGCCGTTCCCAATTGCACTTCTCCGGCGAACGCAACCGTCTCGCTCAGGGTGGGGTGCGGATGGATCGTTTCGGCCAGATCGGTCGCATCGCAGCCCATTTCGATTGCCAGCACCGCCTCGCTGATCAGATCGCCCGCGCCGACGCCCACGATGCCGCACCCCAGCAAGCGGTTCGTCTCGGGTTCGATAATCAATTTGGTCAGACCTTCGGTGCGTCCCAACGCCTGGGCGCGGCCGCTCGCCTGCCAAGGATAGGTTGCGATTTCCACCTCGCGCTGCTGCTGCTCGGCTTCCTGCTGGGTCAGGCCGGCCCAGGCGATTTCGGGGTCGGTGAACACCACCGCCGGAATCGCCTGCTTGTCCCAAATCACGGACTCGCCATGGATTACCTCGATCGCCAGCCGCCCCTCATGGGCCGCCTTGTGGGCCAGCATCGGCTCGCCGGCGATGTCTCCGATGGCAAAGATGCTCGGGTCGGTCGTCATCCGCCGTTGGTCGACTTTCACGAAGCCCTTGTCATCGATTTCAACTTGTGTGTTCTCCAGGCCCAGCCCTTGGCTGTTGGGGCGGCGGCCGACGCAGACCAGCACGCGATCGAACGTTTCGCCGCCGTTCTTGTGGGGGCCTTCGAATTGCACCTCGATCTTGTCCCCCTGATCCTCGAGGCCGGTCACCTTGGTTCCCAGCCAGATGTTCTTGAACAGCGATTCCAGCCGCTTTTGCAGCGGCTTGACCAAATCGCGATCCGCCCCCAGCAGCAGCCCGTCGGTTAGCTCGACGACGCTGACTTGCGAGCCTAGCTCGGCATACACGGTGCCCATCTCCAGGCCGATGTAGCCGCCGCCGACGACCAGCAGTTTTTCGGGGATGTCGGGCAGTTCGAGTGCCCCGGTCGAGTCCATTACGCGGTCGCTCTTCATTTTGAAGAAGCCGGGCATCGCCGGACTGCTGCCGGCGGCCAGTACCAGCTTGTCGTAGGTGAGCGAGGCATTTTCGTAGGTGCTCGGATCGCCCCCTTCGAGTTGCAGCGTGTTCGAGTCGAAGAACGTGGCCCTGGCGTGAATCACCCGCACCTTCCGCCGTTTGGCCAACTGCGACAACCCGCCGGAGAGCGTGGAGATCACCTTTTCCTTCCGGGCGCGGAGCTTGTCGATGCTGATGCGGGGTTCCTGATACTCGACGCCCCAGTCGGCCAGTTCGCGGGCTTCGTCGATCATCTTGGCGACATGCAGCAGCGCCTTGGAGGGAATGCAGCCGCGCAGCAGACAAACGCCCCCCAGCCGCGGCTCCTGCTCGACAATCGTGGTCTGCATGCCCAAATCGGCCGCCAAAAACGCAGCCGCATAACCGCCGGGACCACCGCCAAGAACGACAACTTCAGAATGCATGAGGGAACTCGTGAGGGGTCAGGGGTCAGGGGTCAGGGTTGAGG
>JBBDLY010000556.1:7518-9934 GCA_040878585.1 Pirellulales bacterium | reverse complement strand
TCCGCCGTGTCGCTCCAGTTTTGCCACGGGGGCGCCGTACAGTTGCTCCATAAGACGCGGGTTGACCAGTTCACTCGTTGGCCCGGCCGCGATCACCTTGGCGTCATTAAGCACCAAGGTGTGGGTGAACGCCGGCATGATCTCTTCGATGTGATGCGTGACCAACACCAGACTGGGGCAATGCTCGAGTTGGGCCAGTTGTTCGATGGAGTGCAGAAACAACTCGCGCGCCCCAGGATCCAGCCCAGCGCACGGTTCGTCGAGAATGATCAGCAGCGGCAGCGCCATGCGGGCGCGGGCCAGCAGCACCTTTTGTTGCTCGCCTTGGGAGAGCTGGCCGAATAGCTTGCCAATCAGATCGGTCGCCGCCAGTTCCGCCAAGTAGCGGCGGGCGACCTCGTAATCATCCGGCTGGGGCGGATCCCACTCCATGTGGAACAGCCCCAATTGGGCGAACTTGCCGGAGACGACCGTGTCGAGCACCGCTTCCTGCTCCGGAATCCGCCGCACCAGCGACGACGTGACCCAGCCGATACTGCGTCGTAGTTCGCGCAAATCGGGGTGTTCCTCGCCGGCGCGGATCACGCTGCCGCCGTCGTTGGGCCAGAGATAGCCGCTGGCGATTCGCAGCAGCGTTGTCTTGCCCGCGCCGTTGGGACCGAGCACCGCCCAGTGCTCGCCCCGCCGCACTTGCCAGCTCGCATCGTCGAGAATCCGCACGCCGCCTGCCCGGTGCGAACAGCCGCGCATTTCTAGTACGGTCTGTTCGTTGCTGTGTTCCACAAGTTTCATTCCTGTTCGACGTGTTTGCGCGCCGTGACGCGGCAGCTTTCGCCAAGCCGGATGCTGGCAGCATCCGCCACGTGGCCGATACCCAGCATGCTTGTCCTGCAATGTGTTTGTCAATCCTGCTATGGTGATAGGAACCAAAGTGTACTACAAGCACGCCGAGCGATTCGACTGAGCGGCTGGCGGAATCCACCTCTGCCAGGCCCACGGTAGTTCCGTTTCCCCATTTTCAAGCGAAAGCACCCCATGCATACCGTTGAACAAACACCCGACAGCGAACAGCAGCGCCCTTGGGAGGAGTTGCAGCAATTGGTGGCCGCCGGCGACGCCGGCGCGGTCGAAACGTTCTTGGATTCGTTGCCGAGCAACGAAACAGCCCGGGCCTTGTCTCGCTTGAGCGACGACGACCAGGCCAAGGTGCTCGTCCAGCTTGAACCGGCCGACGCCGCCGGACTGATCGAGCATTTGGCCGACGCCCAGGCGGCCGAGCTAATCGCCACGCTCGAGCCGCAAGCGGCCGCCGCGATCGTCGATGAACTTCCCAGCGACGAGCAGGCCGACTTGCTCGGTCAACTCGACGTCGCCGACGCCGAGGCGATTCTCGAGCAGATGCAGCCGGAACTGGCCGAGGAAGCTCGTGAGTTGGCCAGCTACGACGAGCGTGAGGCGGGCGGCCTGATGATTACCGAGTACTTGGCCTATCCGGCCGAGTACACCACGCAGCAGGTGATCGACGATCTGCGAAGCAACGCCGAGGAATACGCCGACTACGACGTGCAATACGCCTACGTGGTCGACGCCGCCGAGCGACTGGTCGGCGTGCTGCCGCTGCGCGACCTGCTGCTGTCGCGCCCCGGCCAGCGTATCGAGCAAATCATGATCCACCATCCGATTACGATCGGCGATCACGCCACGCTCGACGAGATTGTGGAGTTCTTCGATGAGCACAACTTCTTCGGCGTGCCGGTCGTGAACGAAGCGGGCGAAATGCTGGGTGTCGTGCGGCGGGTCGATATGGAAGAGGCTTACGGCGACCGCGCCGACGACGACTTCCGCAAGGCGGCGGGCATCATCGCCGAGGAACTGCGCTCCATGCCGTTGCTGCTGCGGGCCCGGCGCCGGCTGGCCTGGCTGAGCATCAACATATTGCTCAACGTCATCGCGGCCAGCGTCATTGCGTTCTACACCGACACGCTCCAGCAAGTGATCGCGCTTGCCGTATTTCTGCCGATCATTTCCGACATGAGCGGCAACAGCGGCGCGCAGGCCGTGGCCGTCAGCATGAGGGAACTCACACTGGGGCTGATCAAACCTACGGAACTGGCCTACGTGTTCCTCAAAGAAATAACCGTGGGAACCATCAACGGCTGCGCCTTGGGCGGTTTGATTGCGGCGGTCGCCTGGCTGTGGCAAGGCAACGCCTGGCTGGGGCTTGTCGTGGGCGCCGCGTTGGCCCTGAATACGATCGTGGCGGTTGCTTTAGGGGGACTGATTCCCCTGTGGTTGAAGCGGCTCAAGCTCGATCCGGCGCTTGCCTCCGGGCCAATCCTAACGACCGTCACCGATATGGCGGGCTTTTTCTTCGTGTTGAGCTTCGCTTCGGCGCTGCTTCCCAAGCTGATCTAAG
>JBBDLY010000556.1:0-7418 GCA_040878585.1 Pirellulales bacterium | reverse complement strand
GTGATCGACAACGACGGGCTGCATGGGAATACCGAGAAGCATGCCAAGCTCCAACTCGACGCCGGCCTGCACGACCTGGTGGTCGACTACTTTAATAACACGGGCGGCGCCGCTTGCGTCGTCAGTTGGCAGGCGCCGGGCGGCGCCAAACAGGTCATTCCCGCTACGGCGCTGCTCTACAATAAGGCGGACGAACCCAAGCTGCCCGAGCCTGCCAAATTTGAGATCGGCCAGGGCCAAAGGATCACGCTGATCGGCAACACCTTGGCCGAACGGATGCAGCACGACGGCTGGCTGGAAGCGATGCTGCAGAAGCGGTTCGCCGACAAGCAACTGGTCGTTCGCAACCTGGGCTTTTCCGCTGACGCGGTCGACCAGCGACTGCGGGTCGACGGCTACGGCAGTCAAGACGAATGGCTCAACCGCACCCAGGCCGACACCATCTTTGTGTTCT
This sequence comes from Pirellulales bacterium, assembly GCA_040878585.1. Classification (GTDB taxonomy): domain Bacteria; phylum Planctomycetota; class Planctomycetia; order Pirellulales; family UBA7805; genus JBBDLY01. Next base: position 6,964 of record JBBDLY010000556.1, on the reverse strand, counting down.
TCGGATTCAACGAATCGTTCGACGGCGAGCAAGGACTCGGCAAGTTCAAGGCGGGGTTGACCAGTCAGGTCCGCGGCCTAATGGGCAACAAATACAACAGCGAGTCTTCGCCGAGCGTGGTGCTGTTTTCGCCCAACGCTTTTGAGAACCTCGACGATCCCAACCTGCCCGATGGGAAGGAGCTCAACGAAAATCTCAAGCTCTACAGCGAGGCGGTCGCCGAGGTGGCGAAGCAGACCGGCGTGAAGTTCGTCGACCTGTTCGGATCGACGCTGTTGGCTTACGAGAAGTCGGACGAACCGCTGACAATCAACGGCATTCACCTGAATTCCGCAGGCAATCGTGCCGTTGCTGAAATCATCGATGCGGCGTTGTTCGACGAAGCGGCGCCGCAGATCAGTGAAGGACAGATGGCCAAACTGCGGCAAGCCATTCAAGACAAGAACCTGCACTGGTTCAATCGCTACCAGCCGACCGATGGCTTCAACGTGCATGGGGGCCGGGCGGGGCTGTCCTACAACGGCATCTCGAATCGCGAGGTGCTGGCCCGAGAGAACGAAGTGCTGGAGGTAATGACCGCGAACCGCGATAAAGCGATCTGGGCGGCGGCCAATGGCAAGTCGATCAAGGTCGACGACGGCAATGCGCCAGAGTTCATCGAAGTCAAAACAAACCTCCCCGGTCCGCTGCCGGGCGGCAAGCACAAGTATTCCAGCGGCGAGGACGCGATCAAGGATATGACCATCGGCAAGAATATGAAGGTCAGCCTGTTCGCCTCCGAGGAGGACTTTCCCGAACTCGTGAATCCGGTGCAGATGGCCTTCGACACCAAGGGCCGCCTGTTCGTGGCGGTTTGGCCCGGCTACACCCGCTGGAAACCCACCTATGAGATCAACGATAAGCTGCTGATCTTGGAAGACACCAACGGCGACGGCCGCGCCGACAAGTGCAAGACGTTTGCCGACGGGCTGCACAATCCGACCGGCTTCGAGTTTTATAATGGCGGCGTGCTGGTGGCCTGCGCTCCCGACATGTGGTTTCTCAAGGACACTACCGGCGACGACGTGGCCGACGTTCGCATCCGGGTGCTGCACGGCATCAGTTCCGGCGATACCCACCACTCGGCCAATAGCATGATTCTCGATCCGGGCGGGGCGATGTATTTCCAGGAAGGAACGTTCCACCGCACGCAGATCGAAACCCCCTACGGACCGATCCGCAACATGAACGGCTGTGTGTGGCGCTTCGAGCCGAACACCTTGAAGGTCAATCGGCACGTGCCATACGGCTTTGCGAATCCGCACGGGCATGTCTACGACCGCTGGGGGCAAGGTTTCATCCACGACGGCACCGGCGCGGTCCCTTACCATGAGACTCTCTTTTCGGGGCATCTCGACTTCCCCGCCGCCCACGGCGGTTGTCCCACCTTGTACAACAAGCGGACGCGTCCTTGCGCCGCCACGGAGATCCTCTCCAGCGACCATTTCCCGGAGGAGATGCAAGGTAACCTGCTGGTGCTCAACGTGATCGGCATGCAGGGCATGTTGCAGTACAAGTTCCGCGACGACGGAGCAAGCTTCCAAGCGGACGAGACCGAAGTGATTGTGCAATCCTCGGACCGCAACTTCCGTCCGGTCGACGTGGAGATTGGTCCCGACGGAGCCATCTGGTTCGTCGATTGGGCCAACGTCATTGTCGGCCACATGCAGCATCACATTCGCGACCCCAATCGCGACGACAAGCATGGCCGCGTCTATCGGATTACCTATGAAGGTCGTCCATTGTCGCAAGAGCCGGACATGACCAAACTGACCATCGAGGAACTGCTGGAACAGTTGAAGCGTCATAACGACCGCACGCGGTACCGCGCCAAGATCGAACTGAGCAGCCGTCCCAGCAAGGACGTGGTCGCGGCGACCAAAAAATGGCTCGCCGGGCTGGACAAGGACCATCACGACTACGAGCACCACCGGCTCGAAGCGCTGTGGGTTCACCAGTACCACAACACGGTCGACGCCGAACTGCTGAAGCAAGTGCTCGCCTCTAAGGATCATCGCGCCCGGGCGGCCGCCACCAAGGTGCTCTGCTACTGGCGGGACCGGGTCGACGAGCCGCTGAAACTGCTGCAACAGCAGGTCAACGACCAACATCCGCTGGTACGGCTGGAGGCGGTTCGCGCCTTGAGCTTCTTCCGCACACCGGAAGCCGGGGAAATCGCCACCGAGGTGCTCATTTATCCGATGGACAAGTACCTGGAATATACGTTGAACGAAACCAACAAGCAGTTGAGCAAGTTCAACAAGTAGGTGAATTCGCACTTAGCCCATTAGCCCAGGGTGTATTCACCCTGGGCTAATGCTTCTCTACAATACGCGTTTGATTTTATCTTCAACGCGATTGGCCTCCGATGCGAGTTGTCATTCTAGGGGCGGGTACGGTAGGCACGTGGGTCGCCGACTTGCTTTGTCAGCACCGCCACAGCGTGGTGGTCGTCGACCAGAATCCCGAGCATACCCGTCGGCTCAACGACGAGTTGGACGTGGCGGTCGTAACCGGCAGCGCCTCGCAGGCGAGCGTGCTGTTCCAGGCGGGCGTGATCGGTTCGGACATTTGCCTGGGGTTGACCGGCATCGACGAAGTGAACATCATCGGCGCCAGTATGGCGAAGGCGATGGGCGCCAGTCGGGCGATGGCGCGGGTTTACGCGCCGGTGTTTCGCGATCTCAGTACGTTCGACTACCAGCGGCATTTTCGCATCGATCGGCTGCTCAGCCTGGAGCATCTCTCGGCGGTCGAAATGGCGCACTACATCCGCAATCCCGGCTCGGTCATCATGGAGAACTTCTCCCGCGGCGAGTTGGAAGTGCAGGATGTAATCGTGCATGAGAAATCGCACCTGATCGGCAAACCGCTGAAGGAACTCAAGCTGCCGGTGGGCGTGCGGGTCGGCTCGATCAACCGCGGCGAGCGAACCTGGATCGGCGGCGCCGAGGACGCGGTCGAGGCGGGCGATCGCGTGACCCTTATCGGACAGCGCGAGAAGCTCGAGGACTTAGTCGATAAGTTCGTCGTCAAGAGCGGCGCCCACCAGCGGGTGGTGATCGCCGGCGCGGGAGAAACAGGCTACCACTTGGCACGGATTCTGGAGAGCAGCCGCACCTCGGTGCTGCTGATGGAGCACTCGCGCGACCGTTGCGAGTTCATCGCCGCGCATCTGAAGCACGCCACCGTCGTCCACGTCGACGCCACCCGCCGCGCCGTGCTGGAGGAAGAGCGGGTCGGCGCCGCCGATGTATTCGTGGCCTGCACCGGCGACGACGAGAACAACATCATGGCCGGAGTCGAAGCTCGCGAAATCGGCGCCAAGGCGATCATGGCGGTCGTCGGCCGCCCCGACTACGCCGAGGTGGTCAATAAACTGGGCATCGACGTGGCGGTCAGTCCTCGCGACGTGATGGCCAAGCAAGTCCTCAGCATGGTCAATCCGGGACCGATTCTTTCGCGGATGGCGTTGCGGGGCAGCGAACTCAACGTGATCGAAGTCGACGTGCCCGCCGGGGCGCGGGCGACCACCCAGCGATTGGCCGAATTGCAATTGCCCCCCAAGTGCCTGGTCGCGGCCCTGTTGCGGGAGGATTTCGTTACGGTACCCGGTCCCAATGACCGCATCCAACAAGGAGATACCGCGTTGATCCTGGTGGAAAACTCGTCGCTGGCGGCGATGCTCGAATTTTTCCAGGCGGACCGGTAACAGCAGCGATGAACACCCGTCTGGTCGCGCGCCACATCGGCACCGTTTCGATTCTGATCGGCGTTGCCATGCTGTTCAGTCTGCCGTGGGCCTTTCCGGCGCTGGGGCGCCGCACCGGACACCCCGGTCCCTATTTCTTCGAGTGGCGCGGGTTCACCGCGCTGGCGATCTCGTTTGTAATTTGTCTGGCTTGTGGATTGTTGTTGCGACTCTACGGGCGGAGCGGCGGCCACCTCTATCGCAAGGAGGCGATGGCCATCGTCGGCCTCAGTTGGGTGATGGCCACCGTGCTCGGTGCATTGCCCTACTTTCTGGCCGATACCTATCGCGCCAGCACCGTGCGTCTGATGGGGCCGGACCATCCGCCCCTGGTGGAAGATGTCACCGGCTATGGATTTCTGTTTCGCCAACATTGGGTGCCGATGGATCGGCTCGATCCGGACCAGTACGACCTACTGCTGGCGTTGGCCGATCAGCAGGCGATCGGACTGGACGAACAAGCGCTGATTGCCCAGACGGAAAACCATCTGGCGCCGCAATTGTTGCGCGACTTGGCCGCGCAGAATGAACATTGGGAGTCGGCGATTCTGTTTCCCAACGACGCCCGCGATCCGGATGCGCCCGAAAATCGCGAGAACAACTATCGTATTCGCTGGTCCGAGATGGATGTGATCGATTGCCTGTTCGAATCGCAGTCGGGTTTCAGCACGACCGGGGCGACGGTCATCGACGACCTGGAGGATCCCCACCTGGTCGCCCATTGCATCTTGTTTTGGCGGAACAGCACCCAGTTTCTGGGCGGCTTGGGCATCATCGTGCTATTTGTCGTGCTGCTGGGGCAAGGCTCCGCCGGCAAGGCGTTGATGCGGACCGAAATACCCGGCCCCACCAAGGAAGGCGCCACCGCCCGGATGCAGCACACCGCCTGGCTGTTTGCCGGCACCTACTGCGGGCTGAACGTGCTGCTGACGCTGATTCTAATGTTATTTGGGCTTACGCTGTTCGACGCCTTGTGCCATGCCTTAAGCACGTTGGCCACGGGCGGCTTCAGCACATGGAACAATAGCGTCGGACACTTCGACAACGCGGCGCTCGAGTACGTGATTATATTGTTCATGCTGCTGGGCGGTTCCAACTTCACGCTGTTGTACTATACGCTCGTTGGGCAGCCCAGGCGGCTGTTGGGAAGCATAGAATGGCGCGTTTACATCTCGGTCATTCTGTTGCTATCGACCGCGGTGATCGCGTTCGGGCTGGCCTACGGCGATTGGCCGGGGCTTACCTTCCTGCAACGGCTCTCCAACGGCATTCGCTACGGCCTGTTCCAGGTTGTGGCGATCATTACGACCACCGGATTCGGCACCGACAACTTCGACGGTTGGAACAGTTTCGGACGGGGGACGCTGTTCTTGTTGATGTTCGTCGGCGGCTGCGCCGGCAGCACCAGTGGCGGGTTGAAGGTGATCCGCCACATCCTGTTCCTTAAGATCATGAAACTGGAGATCGAGAAATCATTCCATCCCACGGTCGTGCGGCCGATCCGTCTCGGTGGCGAGGCCATCGAGGATGCCGACTTGCGAAAGAACATTCTGGTCTACTTCAGTCTGATTCTGGTGATCTTCGTGTTCAGTTGGGCGTTCGTGGTGACCGTGGAACCCGATTCGACCTGGGGATTCGACACGCAGCACAAGTTGATCGACAGCGCCAGCGGCGTGGCCGCCACGCTCAACAACATCGGTCCTGGGCTGGGCACCGTCGGCGCCAAGGAGAACTACACCAACTTCAGCCCGCTCACCAAGCTGCTGTTTATCTGGCTGATGATGCTCGGCCGAGTGGAGATCTTCGTGATCGTGGTGCTGTTCATGCCCAGTTTCTGGCGCAGCCGTTGAGGCGGCTTACTCCACTTGGCCGGCGCTTGCGCGAACGAACCGCAGCGCCTCGTCGCGGCTGGAAAGTTCGCCGGCGAGTTGCTTGGTGCGGATCGTGGCCAGCAATTGCCCCAGCATCGGCCCCGGGCGGATGCCGCATGCCTTCAGGTCGGCGCCGTCAACCAGCGGGGCGGGATCGAGCTGTTCGGCCGGCCGGGCGAGCTGTTCGCGGCAGTATTCGAGATGAGCGCGGTCGGCCAAGCGGGCCGCGGCGCGGGCGTCGCCCCAGGTGAGCAGTTCCTCGATAGCCTCGTGAATGACGATCGGCTGCAGCGCAGGCCACGGCATATGGGCGGCTTGATCCAACACGTGCGCATGGTCAAGCAGCCACGCGATCCGATCCGACTCGGCATTGGAGAGTTTCCACTGCCGGCACAATTGCAACGCGGCGTTCTTGTCCGCCAGCGGAGCGACCAGCGCCGCCGCCGCGGTGGGAAAGGTGGGCGTCTCCAGGTAGTCACACACCTCGACGGCCTCCGCCCAGGCGTTCTCCGCCGGATGCTTTAACGGCGGCGGCACGATCGCTTCCCACAGGCGGCTGGCGTGCAGCAATTGCAGTCCCTGCTCGCGATGTTGCTCGACCAGCAAGCGGCGCATCTCGGCGGCGATCCGTTCGGCGCTGACCACTCCCACGGCGTCGTGCATGGCGCAGACCGCGTCCCATGTGGCCGGTTCGATGGAAAAGGCGAACGTGGCGCTAAACCGCACCGCCCGCAGCACGCGGAGCTTGTCCTCGGTGAATCGTTCCACCGGATCGCCAATGGCGCGGATCAGATGATCTTCCAGGTCCTGCCGACCCCCCACATAGTCGATCACCTCGTTGGCGAGCGGATCGTAGAACAGCCCGTTGATGGTAAAGTCGCGGCGCTGGGCGTCTTCTCGGGCGGAGCTGAAGTTGATCCGGCCCGGGCGGCGGCCGTCGGTGTATTCGAAGTCCTGGCGGAAGGTCGCCACCTCAATCTGTCCCGCCGGTTTTGGCCCCAGCACGGTGATCACCCCGAAGGCCGCGCCGATCGGCAGCGACCGATTATGGCCGAACAGTCGGCGGATGGCGTCCGGCTCGGCGCTGGTTGCGACGTCGTAATCCTTGGGGATGCGGCCGAGCAATTGATCGCGGACGCAGCCGCCGGCCCACAACGCCTCGTGCCCGGCGGCGCGGAGCCGACAGACCACCTCGCTGGCGAACGCGCGCTGTGCTTGCGGATCGTGCTTCATGAATAGAGTTCTAGTCCCCGTCGGGAACAGCTTCCGAGGGGAAGATCACCTTCCAGTCGTCTTTCATGCT
>JBBDLY010000555.1:0-1733 GCA_040878585.1 Pirellulales bacterium | reverse complement strand
CGGCCGGACCACGCGCTCGGGCTGCTCGACGGGTCAGCTTCTGGACGACCAATCTGATCGCCACGGCTTTTGTATTGATCGTGGCCCTGGTCGTCGGGCGCGAACTGACCGGCTGGTGGCGGCCGATCGCCGGTCCGCCGGACGAGTTGTCGGCGCCGCGCGACCACGCCGGTGAGGACGTGGAAATTCTGTTTGGCGAATCGGCCCAGGGGCTGACCCACCGGGTACACCAAGGCGATCTCGACTCGGCGCTGGACGCTTTGCAAGCGATCTGCCTGGCGGATGCTCGGCGACTACGATCGTCGCGATCGCAACTTCCGCCGGCCGGCCCGCAGGAACGGCGACTGCTGACGCGGCTTGCCGGAATGCCGCCGGCGGTCCGCGGCGAGGAGGGCGTCGACGTCCATCGCTGGGAAGCCGGATTCCCGATGGTAGTAGCGACTGCGCAGGTTGCGGCGGCTGTCGCGGTTGTTCGGCAGGGCGATTCCGCCCCGGATGATGGTCAACCGACCACTCGCGTGGTAACCTGGGGGTTGGCGGTTCCTTCCGGCGACGACGCCTGGCGGCTGTTGTCACTTCGTCCACGGCACTCCTCCGAATCGGCCGCAGAGGTAAGTGACGAGCCGCTGTCTTGGCTGCCGACGGCGGCCGAGCACGTAATGACTGTGCGAGGGACGGATCGAACGGCGATGACCGTCTTTCGAGCAGAGGGCGCCGATCGGGCGCTGATCGATGCGTGGATGATCGAGTTCGACCGCCGTTTCGGCGACACGGCTCGATCAAGTGATTGGGCGCACACGGACGGCAGCTGGATGCGAAACTTTTCAACCGTCGGGCGGCCAGGCATTTACAGTGTGACCCTGTCGCTCGACCAGCAGACCGGCGAAGCCCGCGGCGTACTCGTTGCGTCCGAGACCGGCGGCCACGATAAATGAAGCAGCAAGACACGCAATAGAAAAGAAAGAGTCATACGCATGAAGGGGTCGATGGGACTTTTGATCGCCGTCTTTTTGGGCGTCCTGGGCGGCGTGCTCAACTTGATTTATCTGAATCGCGACGGCGATCGGATGGAGACGGAGTACTTTCTGGGGGTCAAGAAAGGAGCCGACATCAATCGCGGCGAGCCATTTAAGGAGAGTCACTTTGAACCGGTTCCGATACCTGCTCAGCGCGCCGAGAATCTCAAGCCGTACGCGGTGCTTTACAGCGATCTGAACGCGGTGGTGGGGCAGCGATCGCTGCGCAACATCGACGGCGACGTGCTGCTGCTGCACAGCGACTGGCGCAACGCGCCGCAAGTCGAACTCGAACTGGCCGCCGGGGAGACGGCCGTGTTCGTGCCGGTCGACACCCGCACTTTCGTCGAGTCGCTGGTCGTGCCGGGCGAAACGCCGGTGCAGTTTCTGCTGCCGTCGGAGAGCGGCACGCTGCAGAAGGTTGGACCGTTCGAGGTGATCTCGGTCGGCAATCGGATGGGATCGCTGGAGACGGCCCAGGCCGAGAAGCTGGCCCAGCGCAATCAAAACGTGTTGACAATCCGCGGCACGCAGCAGAATCGCGAACAAGTGGAACAACTACAACTCCATCTGATCCGGACCAACAAACGCCCCCTGGACGTCGACGTGCTGCCGAAGTCGTAGCTGGATTCGCCAGAATTCAGAGAGGTAACTTACGAAACTCAGTAGTTCCAATTTTAGACGAAGGACATAGCTGATTGATGGCACATCGCTAGC
>JBBDLY010000554.1:0-9970 GCA_040878585.1 Pirellulales bacterium | reverse complement strand
CGAAGGGACAGTGGGTGAGGAGCATCGGGTAGTAGACGGCGAAAGGCTTGTCCTTGTTGGTCTCGATGAAATCACAGATGAAAACCGTACACACCTGCGGGCCGTACTCGCCGTTATCGTAGTCCTTCTCGACGCCGTTGATCTCGAGCCGCGGGTTGACGAAGCGGCTGTCCACCTTTTTCCCGTCGGCGCCGCGCTCCCGGGGCCGGGTGTGCTGCCACAGGCAGGCCTCGTCGAAACCGAAGTGTCGGGGCGCGTCTACTTGACTGCCCAATTGCCATTTACCCGCGATGCAGGTGACATAGCCCGCCTTCTTCAATTGATGCGCGAAAGTCGTCTGCCCGCGATCCAACTCGCCGAACTTCACGTAGTTGCGGACATTGTATTGCCCCGTCATAATCTTGACCCGCGACGGCGTACAGATCGGGTTGGCAAAAGCGTTGGTGAAGCGGACGCCTTCGGCTGCCAACTTGTCGAGGTTCGGCGTGTGGCACGACTCGCTGCCGTTGCTCGACACGGCCTCGTAGCCCATATCGTCGGTCATGATCAGGACGACGTTCGGTCTCTCCGTCGCAGAGAGTGGGGCGGCCAGCATAAAGATGAGCGGAGCGACGTACTTCATGATGTTCCTTTTCGGTCTGACGCGGCGCGGCGATCTCATTGCTCTCATTGCACCGACTCACTGCGGCGGGGTGGTATAGCTTACGTGTCGTCACTGCCTTGCACACTACACTAGGGGAAACAAGGTGGTGTAAGATAGCGGCTAGTGTGTGTGAATGGTTGTTGTTGGGCACCTGCAAGCTGGAACGATCCACATCGCGCCGCTCGGCCCAATGTCATCCATTCTACTTGAAGCAACATGAAATAGGGCGCAAAGCCATGAACAACAAGCAACCCAACGTACTTTTCATCTTCGCCGATGACCTTCGGCCGGAACTGGAGTGTTACGGATGCCGGCACGTGATTAGCCCGCACATCGATCGATTGGCGGGCATGGGCTGCCATTTCGAGAAGTGCTATGTGCAGATCTCGTTGTGCAACCCTTCTCGGGCCAGCATGCTCACTGGCAAACGGCCCGATGCGTTGAGTGTCTGGGGGCTGGATGTCCACTTCCGCGAGCATTCGCCCAACGTGGTCACGCTGCCCCAGCATTTCATGCGAAACGGCTATCACACGGCCGCCATCGGAAAGATCTACCACAACGACAAGCTCGATCCGGCTTCATGGTCCGAGCCGAGACTCTGCATCGATGGCTATCCCTACGACCCGGACGCCGTGTACCGCGATGACGGCAACATTCACTATCTCGAACAACGTAAAGCAGAGATTCGCAGCGAAGGCGGTGAAGCCCGCTACCTTGATCCATTCGGCCAGTGGTATTTGAAGGCAAGTGCAACGGAAGCTCCCGACGTTCCGGATAACGCCTACTACGATGGCGCCCAAACCGAGGTGGCGATCGACAAGCTCAGCGAACTGGCGGCGAAGGATCAGCCGTTCTTCTTCGGCCTCGGCTATTACCGCCCGCATTTGCCGTTCAACGTTCCCAAGCGATATTGGGACATGTATGACCGCGAGGCGATTGAGCTGGCCGAATTCGACATGCCGCCGCTGGGGGCGCCGCCGATCGCCTTGAACAACATGCGGGAGCTGCGCGGCTACTGCGACTTCAAGGACGTCAAGCATCCGATGGAGGGGCAACTCAACGCTGCAGATGCGCGGTTGCTTCGCCACGGGTACTTCGCGTCGGTCACGTACATCGATGCTCAGGTCGGGAAGGTGTTGGACCACCTGCAAGCAGTCAACATCCTGGACGAAACCATCATCGTGCTCTGGGGCGACAACGGCTGGAAGCTGGGCGACTACGGCAGTTGGTGCAAGATGACCAACTACGAGATGGATACCCGCGTGCCGTTGATCATCAAGCCAGCCGGCTCGCACGGCGCAGGTGGAAAGCGGAATCAGATCGTCGAATCGCTGGACATCTACCCGACCCTCTGCGATCTAGCAGGACTGGACCGCCCCGAAGGCCTAGCCGGAAGGAGCATGGCGCCGCTGGTCGACGATGCCGGCGCCAGCGGCAAGGAACACGCCTTCAGTCAGTTCTTGCGTTATGGGATCTGGCTGGCGCCGGATAGCAAAGAGTCAATGGGCTACAGCATCCGCACCCGCGATTGGCGCTATGTGGAATGGTTCGCCAGCGACTCCGACGTGGCGTTCGCCAGGGAGCTTTACGGCATCACGACGCAAGGGCTGGAACAAAAAAATCTCAGCGGTGATCCAGCGTTTGCGAAGTTAGAGCAGCAACTTGCGGAGCAACTCACGAACTATCGCGGCGACACGCTTCCTCTCACCGCAGCCGAACGACGGTAAGCCCGCGGCTGGCCCTTGTGGACGACCGCCGCGGTGGCGTAGGCATGAAAACGATTCGAACTCGCCAACCGTTGCTATCGCAACGTCTTACGTCATTCCGAAAAGAGAGTATGGTTACGAACGGGGTCCCTTTCGGGGAGGCTTCCCGTTAATCCGACTCGAATCGCCAATATCACCCAGGCGGCCTTTTTAGCAATTCGTCTGCTTTTCGTGCGAAAGTGACTTCGGCTTGCTAGAATAGGGGCAAGTTGGGACGAATACTTGCGTTTCGTGCGTCGTCCGGTATCGCCCGCCTGCCCGCACCTTTGCCTGGGGTGACGAACAGTACCCCGACATCTTCATCGCGTTAACTTGGCTTGGATGCCGACTTAAGCTCCCTCCTTGGTATAGGATCAATGCATACGAGAACCGAGCCTCGCACCCGTCAAAAGGTTAATCGCCAGACAGTTGCAAAACTGCTGGTTGGGCTGAACCAGCAGCAAGGCCGTTCGCGAAACTTAGTACAGCGGCATGCGAAACGATTCTCGTCTCAACTATGTCGTGGATGAAACCAGCACACGGCAACAATGGATCGCGTCGCGGACATTTTCCAGTGTCGGTTCGCCTCGTCCGTATTTATGGCAACAACAAAGGACTAACATGAGCATTCCACTGAAATACCCTTGTTTGTTGATGATCGTGCTCGTTGGCGCCATTTCACGCAGTGCGGCTGCCGCTGATTCTCCAGACGAGCGCCCTAACATTCTATTCATCATGGTGGACGACTTGGGTAAGGAATGGATCGGCTGCTATGGCGCCCAAGGAATCGAGACGCCGCACATCGACGCACTGGCGGCCGGCGGCATGCAGTTCGAGAATGCGTATTCGATGCCGCAATGTACCCCGTCGCGGGTAACGCTGTTGACCGGACAGTACCCGTTTCGTCACGGCTGGACGAACCACTTCGACGTGCCGAGATGGGGGAGCGGCGCGCACTTCGATCCAGAACAGAATGCTTCGTTTGCGCGTGTCGTGCGGGACGCAGGCTACGCTACGGCGGCCGCCGGCAAGTGGCAAATCGACGATTTTCGCGTCGAGCCGAACGCGATGCATGAAGTTGGATTCGACGAGTGGTGCATGTGGACGGGTTTCGAAGAGGGCAATCGTCCCAGCGCCGAAAGATATTGGGATCCGTACATTCACATGCGTGATCGTGAGAGCAAGACGCACCGAGGCAAATTCGGTCCAGATTTGTACTGCGACTTCCTGATCGATTTCATGCGTCGGCACCGCGACCAGCCGATGCTGCTTTATTTTCCGCTGGCTCTTACGCACACACCGTTTGTCAACACGCCAGATGAACCTGACGCGCAGAGCAATCTGGATCGACACAAGGCCATGGTGCGCTACACGGACAAGTTGGTCGGCCGGCTTGTCGCGGCGTTAGACGAAACCGGCCTCCGCAATCGCACGCTGATTATCTTCACCACGGACAATGGCACGGTGCCCGGAATTCATGGGCGGCGACTGGGCCGTTCCGTCAATGGGGGAAAGACAAAACATAGCGAAGCCGGCACCGCCATGCCGTTTATCGTCAACGCGCCGGGCATGGTCCCCAAAGGCGTCGTGACCGATGCGTTGACCGACTTCACGGACATCTTGCCGACGTTTGCAGAACTGGCCGGCGGCACGCTCGACGAGCAGTATGTTGTTGATGGGCATTCCATTGCGCCGCTCTTGCTCGGCAAGGCAACGGACACGCCACGGAAGTGGATACTCGCCATGGGCGGCAGTCCGGCGGCGTTCCGGGATAATCGCATCACGCCGGCCAGTAACTACGACGATCGCGTCATCCGCGATAAACGCTGGAAACTTTGGATCGACTCGCAGGCCCAGCCCGAGAAATTGTTCGATCTCCGCAACGATCCGTGGGAAACAACTAATCTCATCTCCAGCGACGACCAAGAGGCCAAGGCCGCGCGGGATCGGCTTTTGGCCGTAATCGAAGCCATGCCAGACAAGGACGCCGCACCCAGATACCGACGAAACCCGGCGCAAGAGTGGGACAAGTTTGACTACGTCGACGCGTCGCAGAAAGAGAAAGACTGACGCGAACGATACCCGTAAGATAATCCGTTATTTCTCGTGGAGGAGCACCGCCCGATGAAAGGTAAGTGAAGTTCTTGCCCGCGGGTGTGACGCTACCTGAACGACAATGACAACATCACTATCACCAAAAGGAGTTCGGCATGAGTAGATTGAGCACAAGTATCATCGGTATTGCACTGACATTGGCCGCGATTACTTCCGACGCGATTTCTTCCGACACAGTTTCTTCCAACGCAGTTTTTTCCAACACAGTTTCTTCCGACACAGCGCAGGCCGACGATTGGGTCGTCGACACGCAGGAGGAATGGACTGCCGCAACAGCAGAGCAAAACGGCATGGAAATCGCCGACGGCGTGATTGCCCCGACCGGAGCTACCGGGACCTACAGCAGCAGCGTCAAACGCTTCGACCAGAAGCGCAAGGCCGCGTCGATGGTACTCGAACAATCGCCCATTTGGCAGAACTGGCAGCCGGTCGAGAATTTAGGCCCATCCAACATGCAGGACGCACCGGTGTTCTTGTCGATCGGCCCGAGCAACTACTGGGTGTTCGGCAGGTACAATGGCGCAGCCAGAAAGAACTTCGAGGCGCGCCCCGCGACACTGAAAGGCTACGACGTCGACTTGCTGACAACGCCTTGGCCGAACCAATTCGATGCGCCTGGCGGTCTGGAAAAAGGGCTGGGCGGATATCACGCTTGGCAAAGTCGCGATATGGTCAACTGGGTACACCATGGCCCGGTTACGGAAGGCTTCTCGCGATGGGTCACCTCCGCTGAGTATGCCGACGGTAAGGCGTACATCTACTACGACTACCCCAACGACCAAGACCCGCACGTGTACATTGACGAGGATCTGACCGACGGCAAGCCTGGCAAGAACATGGGCCTTGCGGTTAACGATCCGTCGCACGGTTCCGATGCCGGCTTTATTCGTGACAAGCAGGGGCGCTTCCATTGCATTATCGAAGACTGGAGCCCAATCAACGCCAGCCAACGCTCGTGGGATTCCCCGCTGGCCGGACATGCTGTGAGCGACGACGGCGTCACCAACTGGAAGTTCCTGTCGCCGGCCGTGGACAACCGCACGAACGACACTGGCAAGGTCGCCCAGTTCAAACATCCGCATTGGCTACAGCATCCCGACTGGAAATCGAACATCGCCAAGTACAACGTGCATGAGCCCAAACAGGAAGCGTACGGCGACTGGGCGGCCATTTGTGTCGGCGATCAGTACTACTTGTTTGGCGATTACGATCCGGCCAGCGGGGGACATATGAGCGTCGGCTGGTTCACGAGCGACGACATCAACAAGCCTTTCACATGGTGCGATCAGATCGGCCATGGCCACCCCGATCCCGACATCGGGTTCGCCGAAGGACAGTTCTACTTGTTCACACAGCAGAAGACCGACTACGTGAGTTCTGGCCCATGGGTCGAGAAAGTCGAGGCGCGGGTCGGTGTCGATACGACCGACGACGGCAACATCAACCACTGGACGGACTGGACCGAAGTCAAGGAGACTTACAGCCGCCACAAGTCGCTGGTCAAGCACGTGGACAAGTCGCCGGCACAACTCGACTTGGCCGATCTGCCCGCTGGCCACGGTTTCGCATACGAACTGCGGGTGACCGACGCCACGGAGAATAAGTCGAAGCCGATGATCGATCGCGTTATTCTGAAGTGGGAGTAATCGGCTCGAGGTGCCAGCGTTGCCGACCGCGCGTTGTCGAGTTCCGCACACGGAGCTACATCCCCTTCAAGACCGCAAACTATTCCGCAGGAGTCGCTATGCGATATGCCATTCTCGTGCTCTTCGCCGTGCTGGTTGTTGAAGCCGTTTCCGCCAAACCGCCGATCATGACGCCCCCCGAAACTCCCGTCCTCGGCGAGGTGGATCCGTTCTTGATCGATGCCATCTACAACAGCGACGACGTCGAAGCCTCGCTCGCGAGCGTGCAGGACAACGCCAAGTTCAACGCCCTGATTGCGAAGCACGACTTGCGTCTGTTCGGTGGGCCGATGCTCGGGTGCGTTACGCCGACTTCAGCAATGGTGTGGGTGCGGACACCAAAGCCGGCTAGGGTGCAGGCCGTCGTCGAGGGAAGCGGCAGATCTCCGGTCATTGAGACCCAAGCGGAAAGTGACTACACAGCCGTGCTCGAGATCGACGGACTCAAGCCGTGGACTGAGTACACCTACGACATCCTAGTCGACGGCGAAAGCGCGCTGGGCGACCTCAAGCCCAAGTTCCGCACGAATCCTACACGCGATCAGAAGGTGGAGTTCGCCGTGGCGTTCGGCGGGGGGGCGCGTTACGTGCCGGAGAAAGAACGCATGTGGGATACGATTGCAAAAGAGCGCCCCCATGCGTTCTTGTTTCTCGGGGACAACCTTTACATCGACGAACCGCGGCATCGCGGAAAGCAACGCGCCATGTACTACCGGCGTCAGCTTCGCCCCGAATACCAACGCCTGGTGTCGCAGTCGGGAACGTACGCGATCTGGGACGACCACGACTTTGGTGCCGACGATTCTGCCGGTGGGCTGCACCCGTTCGAGCCAGCCTGGAAACTTCCCGTCTGGCGAGTGTTCCAGGAAAACTGGGTCAATCCATCCTATGGCGGCGGCCCGGAGCAGCCAGGCTGTTGGTTCGATTTCTCCATCGGCGACGTGGACTTCTTCATGACCGACGGACGTTACTATCGCGACTTTAAGCAAGGCACGATGCTCGGGCCGACACAGAAAGCTTGGCTGCTCGAAAAACTCAAGGCGTCGAAAGCCACGTTCAAAGTGATCGCCTCGGGTACGCTGTGGACTGAACACGCCGACAAGGGGGGCGCTGATTCATGGTGGGGCGTCAAGCAAGAACGCGAAGAGATCTTGTCGCTGATCGATCGCGAGAAGATTCCCGGCGTGATCCTGATTTCTGCCGATCGTCACCGTACCGACATCTATCG
The DNA here is from genome assembly GCA_040878585.1 of Pirellulales bacterium. Lineage (GTDB taxonomy): Bacteria > Planctomycetota > Planctomycetia > Pirellulales > UBA7805 > JBBDLY01. The sequence continues at coordinate 2,554 of JBBDLY010000554.1, read as the reverse complement.
GCTCGAAAGACCGGCCGGTTATGATCTTTACGAGTTCGAAACGTCCAAGCTCACCAACAACCATACCCATAATACAAAAAAAGAGGCCCTGTTTTCCTATAACAAGGGGAATTTTTATGGCCTGATGCGGTTTGATCTGTCACGAGACGATCCCCGCATGACCTTCGAGTGCATCACCATCGATGGCGAAGTCGTCCATCGATTTCCACTGCAACGAAGTCAGTTGGAGAGTGCCAAGTAATCGGTCGGGTTTCGGCCCGCATGTTCGTTGCCCATTACTCGTTGGCCAGAGCGGGCTAATTGGGCTTGGTACCCGGATCGTGAGGCACCTCGTACTGCTTGCGCAAACGCTCGAGTTCGGCGTGCAGGTCTTGGCGGACTTTGGCGTAGTTGGGATCATCGTAAAAGTTCTTCGTCTCCAATGGATCTACCTTCAGATCCACCAACTCCCACTCATCTCCGTCGCGACCGTAGAAGTGAATCAGTTTGTATCGCTCGGTGCAGACCGCGTAATGCCGACTGACCATGTGGACCGAGGGATACTCGTAATAGTGGTAATAGTGCGACTTGCGCCAGTCAACGGGCGTGTCGCCGTTGAGCAGCGGTGCCAGCGAACGTCCCTGCATGTCGTCGGGCGCTTCGACGCCGGCGATCTCGCAAAACGTCTGGGCGAAATCGAGCGGCGACACGATATCGCCGTTCTTGCTGCCAGGCTTAACCTGCCCTGGCCAGCGGACAATAAACGGGGTACGCAACGACTCTTCATACACCCAGCGCTTGTCATACCAGCCATGCTCTCCGATGTAGAAACCCTGGTCGCTGGTGTAGATCACAATGGTATTGTCGGCCAACCCATGTTCATCGAGATACTCCAGCACCCGTCCCACATTCAGATCGATCGACTCGATGCAGGCGAGAAAGATGCGTGCATAGCGCTGATGCATCCAGCGCACGCGATCCTGCTCGCTCATGTTCGGCAGGTTTTTCTCGAACTCGGCATTCGCCTCGGCGAACATCTTGAGGTAAGCCTCTTTCTGTTCGGCGTTCAGATTCCCCGGCGCCCAGTTGCCGGTCTTGTCGTCATAGCCCTTTCTGAAATGTTTCGCCAGCGACATTTCCTGGCGTTGGCGCGGACCGACCTGCTGCGAGTAGTCCTCCAACAGCGTGGGAGGCTCGGGGATTTCGACGCCTTTCCAATGTTCGAACACTTCCGGCTTGGGACTCCACTCCCGGTGCGGTGCTTTGTGCTGGCACATCAGCATAAACGGTTTGCTCTTATCGCGGCCGTTTTCCAGCCACTTGAGTGTCAGGTCGGTAATGATATCGGTCGTATAGCCCGTGTGCAGCTCGCGTGTGCGTTGTTTGTTGTCGCCCGATCCCTGGGCGTCCTTGAGCATTGGCGGGTTGTAGTACGGTCCTTGGCCGATCAACACTTCGGAATAATCGAATCCCTGCGGTGCCTGATGCTCACCCAAGTGCCATTTGCCGATCACGGCCGTCTGGTAACCCGCCTTTTGCAGCAACTTGGGAAAGGTCGTTTGATTTCCATTGAATCGGTTGCCGTTGCGGATAAACCCGTTGAGATGTGAGTACTTGCCCGTCTGGATTACCGCCCGCATGGGACCGCAGATCGAATTGGTGACGAAGCATTGTCGGAACAACATTCCTTCATCCGACAGCCGGTCGATGTTCGGCGTGCGCACGACTTCCTGCAGATAACTTTCATAAGCACCGACCGCCTGGTAGGCGTGGTCGTCTGCAAAGATGAACACAATGTTGGGCTGCTTGTTCTCATTTGCGCACCCGGTTTCGATTCCAAATGCCGACCAGGCAAGGGCTAAGGTAAGAGTTGCCATCAAGCGTCGCATAGTCATGAGTTGCTCCGGTAGAAGGTTTGCCCTGAAATCGTAGTATAGTTGAAAATCCACACTCGGAAAACAGTCTACTACCGGCGGATTGCTACTACGCCGGGCAATCGAACGCCCGAGGCAAGGCCCACATTGCCACCGCCAAACGCCAAGCCAAGATGCCGGAGACCAAAGACCTCTACAAGGACCGATACAAGGACGGCGAGTTCGTCGTGCGCGACGATGTGTTCTTCCGATTCGTTCTCTCCGTTCCTCCTGGTCCCATTGTCTGGATCAATACCGAAGTTACTCTGGAGTCTTTCCCTTGGCTTGCGGTAGGTATTCGACATCGACGTAGTAGGCGCCCCTGCTTTTTCCATCCGGCTCGATGAGCCAGGTTTTAATCTGCGTTTCTCCGGCGGCCAGATCCAACTCGAAGGGGACGCCGGTGGCGTCTTTGGCGACTTCCTGGGAGAGTTTCTCCTGATCGCCGATCTGGATCTGTGCCTCTTTCGCAGGAAGCACAAACTTGGCGGCGGCGGGGCGTTCGCGGAGGGTCAGCGCGTAGCGACCGCCGCGGACGACGCGCACATTCCAGGCGCCGTTGGCGACGTCGCGCTGCGTGATATGGGGTTGATTCCAGGGCGGAATCCCTGCGGTCATGGGCGGCATCCAGTCGTGGGAGCTGAGCTGAACCGGGTTTTCCT
>JBBDLY010000553.1:0-1737 GCA_040878585.1 Pirellulales bacterium | reverse complement strand
ATAACTACGCGCTCCGCAAGCAAAGCCTCTCGCTGCGGCACCGCGCCAAGGCGGGTGAACCGTTGGACGAACTGCTGCCGGAGGCATTCGCCCTGGTTCGCGAGGCGGCCCGCCGTACCCTCGACATGCGGCACTACGACGTGCAGTTGCTCGGCGGCGTCGCCATGCATCATCGTTCGATCGCGGTCATGCAGACCGGCGAGGGGAAGACGCTGACCGCGACGCTGCCGCTCTACCTGGCGGCTCTGGCGGGCCAAGGCGTGCATCTGGCGACCGTGAACGATTATCTCGCCCGCCGCGACGCCGAGTGGATGCGGCCGATCTATCAGGCCCTCGGCATGCAGGTCGGCGTGGTCGAGTCGCAAATGCCCCGCAAGCAGCGCCGCGAGGCCTACGCCTGCGACGTCACCTACGGTACGGCCAAGGAGTTCGGATTCGACTTTCTCCGCGATCGTCTACTCAAACGGCGGATCGCCGAGGGGGCCAGCGACCTGATTGGCCAAATGCTCGGCGCAGGCGACACGAACGAGCAGCCGGTGCAGCGCGAACCGTACTTCGCGCTGGTGGACGAGGCGGACAGCATCCTCATCGACGAAGCCCGCACCCCGTTGATTATCTCGGCCCTGCCGGGCGACAGCGAGCGGGTGGCGGTCGAAACTTACAACTGGACCGCCGCGGTCGCCCAATGCTTTCTTGAAGACGAGCATTACGAATACGACCACGAAAAGCACAAAGTGGAACTCAACGCCAACGGCCGCCGCCTGGTCCGGGAAATCCCCAAGCCCGAGTTGCTCAACTCGGTGACACTGATCGAGCTGTACGATCAGATCGAACTCGGCATTAAGGTCAATCGCGACTTTCAACTCGACCGGCACTACGTCGTTCGCGGCGGCGAGATCGTGATCGTCGACGAATTCACCGGCCGCCTGGCAGAGGGACGCAAGTGGCGCAGCGGCATCCATCAACTGATCGAGGCCCGCGAAGGGGTCGAGGTGACTGTCGACAGCGGTCAGGCCGCTCGGGTGACCGTGCAAGACTACTTCACCCGTTATCAGCGGCTGGCCGGCATGACCGGCACGGTGGCCAACAGCGGCCCCGAACTGCGCAAGATCTACGAGTTAAACGTGGTCGAGATTCCCACCAACCGGCCGGCGATTCGCGAGCAACTTGCGACGAAGATTTTTGCGGAGGCTCAGCAGAAGTGGCAGGCGATCTTGGCGGAGGTAGTCGAAGTACATGCCAGCGGTCGCCCCATCTTGATCGGCACCCGCTCGATCGACAAGTCGGAACTCCTCTCGACTCTGCTCACCCAACACGGCGTGGCGCATCAAGTGCTCAACGCGCGATTTGTCGAGCAGGAGGCCGAAATCGTCGCCGCCGCCGGGCAGCGGGGCCGCGTGACTGTTTCGACCAACATGGCCGGCCGTGGCACCGACATCAAGCTCGGCGAGGGAGTGCGGGAACTTGGCGGCATGCACGTCATCTGCACCGAGTTGCACGAGTCCGCTCGCATCGATCGCCAATTGATCGGCCGTTGCGGAAGACAGGGCGACCCCGGCACCTATCGCCAATTTCTGGCAATGGACGACGACATCCTGCGGGTCGGCTTCCCGCCGCGCAAGACACGGCAACTTCTTCACGCTCGAGTGGAACCGCACCTGGAGGAGACGTTCCGCAAGGCGCAAGCCAACATCGAGCGCAAGCACTTCCGCGACCGCAAGACGCTGCTCTACCACG
>JBBDLY010000552.1:0-1738 GCA_040878585.1 Pirellulales bacterium | reverse complement strand
TACGCTTCCTCGTAGGTCATCACCACGTTCGGTTCGATCCGCTTGCTGACCATGTGCGGCGTGAGTTCGCTGGGCGATTCCAGCCCCATGGCGGCGACCAGTTCGGAAAGCGCTTCCATCGTGTTGCGGTGAAAACTGGCCGCCCGGACCGCCTTGTCGGCGACGTCCAACGCTCGGTACCGCCGGGGGTCTTGCGTGGCGACGCCCACCGGACACTTGTTGGTATGGCAAGCCTGCGCCTGGATGCAGCCGACCGACATCATGAAGCCGCGGGCCACGTTGCACCAATCGGCGCCGATTGCCAAGTTGCGCACAATATGGGCCGCGGAGGTGACTTTGCCGGAGGAGGCGATGCGGATTCTGTCGCGCAATCGGCAACCGACCAGCGCGTTGTGGACGAAGATCAACCCCTCGACCAAAGGCGCGCCGAGACTATCGCTGAATTCCAACGGCGCCGCGCCGGTCCCCCCCTCGCCGCCGTCGACCGTAATGAAGTCGGGCAGCAGGTCGGTCTCCAGCATCGCCTTGCAGATCGCCAAAAACTCATGTCGCTGCCCCACACACAGCTTGAATCCGACCGGCTTGCCGCCGCTCAGTTCGCGCAGTTGCTCGATATACTCGCACAATCCGCGGGGCGTGGAAAAAGCGGTATGCCCCGGCGGAGAGATGCAGTCTTGGCCCATTTTCACCTTGCGCGTGCGGGCAATCTCCTCGGTCACCTTGGCCGCCGGCAGCACGCCGCCGTGCCCCGGTTTGGCACCTTGAGAGATTTTGATTTCGATCATCTTGCATTGCTCGTTCACGGCCTGCTCGGCGAACAGGTTGGCGTTGAACGTGCCGTCGTCGTTGCGGCAGCCGAAATACCCGGTGCCGATCTGCCACACGACGTCGCCGCCGTACTTTTGATGATACGGGCTGAAGCCCCCTTCGCCGGTCCAATGGGCGTAGCCGGCTGTCTTGGCGCCTTGATTGAGCGCCATGATGGCGGTCGGACTGATTGCCCCGAAGCTCATCGAGGAAACGTTCAGCAGCGAGCAGGAGTAGGGCTGGCGGCACCGCGGTCCGCCGACGAGCGTGCGGAACGGTTGTTCGCTCTTCTTTGTCGGCGAGATCGAATGCGCGCCCCATTCGTATTCGCTGGAATAGACGTCTTTCTCCGTGCCGAACGGCTTGAGTCCCTCGATGTTCTTGGCCCGTTCGTAGATCAGCGAACGCTGGTCGCGGCTGAACGGCCGGCCGTCGAGGTCGCTTTCGATAAAGTACTGATGCCACTCCGGCCGCAGGGCTTCCTGAATGAACCGCAGGCGGCCCAGGATGGGGTAATTGCGGCAGATGCTATGCTTGGCTTGCACCACGTCCACGAGGCCCAACAGGGCCAACGGCGCGAACAGCGCCGCGCCGACGCTCCACCAGGGCGTCAGCCAGACTGCCAGCACAACAAACACCACGGTCAGCACGAGGGCGGCGGCCAGAGCGGAATAGCGCATTGTGTGATTCTCCATTCACCTTGATTCATTGACTGATGTGGCTGTCGCGCCGGTGCGGGTTTGCAGGAAGTCGCAGATGTCCGACAGTTCCTCCGACGTCATCGAACCGGCGAACGAAGGCATGTTGTAGCCCCCGTTGTTAATGCGGATGATAATGTCCTGCCGCGTCAACTGCTTGCCGATGCTGCTAAGTTCTGGGCCGCGATGTCCGCCGTAGCCGTCGATGTTGTGGCAGTACATGCAGCCCTTGG
>JBBDLY010000551.1:0-1747 GCA_040878585.1 Pirellulales bacterium | reverse complement strand
CGCTGATCGCTGACCGCTGATCGCTCCCTTTGCTTTTTCAATGACGAGCATGCGCGTCGCAGCACGTCTGGCCTAAAAGCCTCGATTCCTTGACAGTTTCCTTTGTTTCGCCTAGATTGCCCGATCGTCACCCGTCGCAACGATTCGGCATTTGGGATAATATTTGTTTACATGATGGGCCAGTGTCATTGGCCCCAGCGGTCGGCTAGTGCCTTGACGCGCCCCTGAACCCCGTCCGCCTCTCGATTCGCACGGCCGGCGAGCCTCGGCCCGAAAAACCCCCTGCGCGATCTATGGATTCCAGCAAACCGATCGACCTGAAAAAGATCGCCCGAACTCAGAACGTTTCGCTTGAACAGGTCCAGGCAGTCGTTGACTTGCTGGATTCCGGCAATACCGTTCCGTTCATTACCCGCTATCGCAAGGACCAGACCGGCGGATTGGACGAAGAACAAATCCGCCAGGTGCAGGCGTTCATCGATAAACAGCGGCAATTGGCGGAACGCCGCCAGCAGATTCTGCGATCGATCGAGTCGCAAGGCAAGTTGACCGACGAACTGAAGGCCAAGATCGAGCGGGCCGGTTCGATGAAGCGGCTCGACGATCTCTATCTCCCGTATCGCCGAAAGAAGCAAACCCTCGCCTCCGCCGCCCGCGAGCGAGGGCTGGAGCCGCTGGCCGAGGAGATTCTGCACGCGGCCGAACCGCTCGATGTTGGACGACGGGCGTGCGATTTCGTGCGGCCGGAAAAGGAAATTCCCAATGTCGAGAGCGTGCTTCACGGAGTCGGACATATTGTCGCAGAACTGTTCAGTGAGCGAGTTGACCTGAGACAGATGCTGCGGGAGCTGTACAAGAAGACGGGCAAGTTGGTGAGCAGTCGCGGCGAATTGCCCGAGAGCCAGGCCAAGCCCTACCGGGACTACTTTGAGTTCTCCGAGCCGCTGGGCAAGATTCCCCCGCATCGCGTGCTGGCGATCAATCGCGGCGAGCGGGCCAAGGCGCTGCGGGTGCGGATTGAAGTCGACGAGGAGGCGGTCCAACAAGCGGCCGAGCAATTGCTGGCGCCGGAGGAACATCCGCACCGCGAGTTCCTGCTGCAAACCGCCCACGACGCATTGGCACGGCTGATCCTTCCCAGCCTCGAGCGCGAGCAGCGCCGCGAGTTGACCGACCACGCCGAATTGCACGCAGTGGACGTCTTCGCGCAGAACTTGCGCAAGCTGTTGCTGCAGCCACCTGTCTCGAACAAACGGGTGCTGGCGATGGATCCCGGTTTCAAGAGCGGTTGCAAACTGGCGGCGCTCGATGAGTTCGGCAGTCTGCTCGATCACGACGTGATCCACCTGATCGGTCCGGCGCCACGCAAGCAGCGAGGCCGCGAGCGATTCGTGGAGATGATTCAGAACAATCAGGTTTCGGTGATCGCCATTGGCAACGGCACGGCCTGCCGCGAGACGGAAGAGTTCGTTGCCGACGTGCTGGGCAACGAGTTGAACGAAGCGGGCGTCGCCTATGCGGTAGTCAACGAGGCAGGCGCCAGCGTCTATAGCACCAGCCAACTCGGTCGCGAGGAGTTTCCGGAATACGACGCGACGCTGCGGGGAGCAATTTCGATCGGCCGGCGGCTGCAAGATCCGCTGAGTGAACTGGTCAAGATCGACGCCGCCAGCATCGGCGTGGGGCTGTATCAGCACGACCTGAAAGCGCGGCATTTGCGCGATTCGCTCGACGGGGTGGTCGAGTC
>JBBDLY010000550.1:7036-10093 GCA_040878585.1 Pirellulales bacterium | reverse complement strand
CTAAGCACGAATATCGAAATCCGTAACACTTCAGCCGTCTGAAGTATTCGGACGACGGCGAAAGGATCTGGCAAAAAGATTATGGGGCAGAAAAATGAGGGAAACTGGCTGCCAACCACATCCATTGCCCTCAAATCTTTTTGCCAATCCCTGAAGCAGTTAACCCAATTCGTCCAGTTGCCGGCACGACTTCAGCCGTCTGAAGTGTTACCAATATTCAACATTCTGGTTTCTTTCGTCATTCGTGCTTCGACATTCGTCATTCCGAAATGCCGGTAGAAAGCACTGCCCATATCTCAGGCGAGATCTTCTTGCGACTCCAACAGAAGATCGATCAATGCGGCGAGGTGCTGCTTGAGCGGGACGACGCCGTCCTGTTGGATCATCGCATGGACCTCGTCAAACTGCGCGGCGTCATCACGTGAGATCTGCAAGGCGTTTAGGCCCAAAGTTACCACCGAAAGCGCGTTGGTAGCTTCATGCGCCAGCAGGCGAACCGTGGCGGGTGCGTCGTCTTGTTGCGCGGCTTCTTGAGAAATTTCCGGCATGGATTCGTTCCGTATTTACTTGGGGTCGGTCAGCGGCGTGGCGTCGGCTAATAGTTTTTGCAACTCGCTGGGGTCGGCGGGCTTTACCAAGTGGTGGTCGAACCCTGCCGACTTGCTCCGCTGCTTGTCTTCGTCCTGTCCCCAACCGGTTAACGCCACGAGGATGATTTCTTCGCCCCGCGGCTGCCGGCGGATCTGCTGCGCCGCCTCGTATCCGTTCATTATAGGCATTCCGATATCCATTAACACAACATCTGGCAGAAATTCCGCGGCAACGTCGACCGCTTCCTTCCCGTCGTTGGCCGTCCGTGTTTGGTGACCGAACATCTCCACCGCCATGGCCAGCATCGAGGCCGCCGCTATATTGTCGTCCACGACGAGCACGCGGCACGGTTTATCAACGGGGGCCATACCGCCCTGCGGCGGCGGCGCTTCGCCCCCCTCGGCCTCGTCCGACAGCGGGAGACGCACGACGAACCGACTTCCTTGGCCAGTTCCCGGACTGTGGACTTCAATTGTCCCGTCGTGCATTTCAATGAGCGACCGAACGAGCGTTAAGCCAATGCCCAGCCCGCTGGCCGATTGCTGCATGGGATGGTCGACCTGGCCGAACATTTCAAAGATCTCTTCGAGCTTTTCAGCCGGTATGCCAATTCCGTTGTCCTCCACGGTGACCGTCAGGTGGCCTGCATCGCACTCGGCGGTCAACGCCACTCGGCCGCCCGCCGGGGTGTACTTGGCCGCGTTGGTCAACAGATTGGAGATGATCTGAGCCATGCGGTGCGGATCGGCATGCAGTCGCACCACGGTCTCCGGCAGCGAAACGGTCAGCTCGTGCCCCGCTTCATCAATCACCGGCTGCGCCGTCTCGACGGCGGTTTGAACGACCTCCTTCAAGTCGACGCGGCTCTTCCGCAGTTGCAGTTTGCCGCGGGTGATTCGCGAGATGTCGAGCAGATCGTCGACCAGCATCACGAGCTGCCGCATCTGTCGTTCCATGGTGCCGCGAACCGCTTCCATCCGGGCCGGATCGTCCGTCGCGTGTTTCATGACCTCCAGGCCGGTGCGGATCGGCGCGAGCGGGTTTCGCAGTTCGTGCGCCAACGTCGCCAGAAATTCATCCTTGCGGTGATCGGCTTCCGACAGGCGGGCCGCCACGTCGCGCAGTTCCTGCTGAATTTGCTTCTGCTCGCTGATATCGGTATTGGTGCCAAACCAGCGGACGATGTTGCCTTGTTCGTCGCGATACGGAACCATCCGCGTGAGAAAGGGGCGAAAGGTTCCGTCGGCGCCCCGCAGCGGAAACACCATATCGAATGGTTGGCCGCTTTTCAGCGACCCGCGCCATCGCTTAAGTACCTCCGGCAGGATCTCGGGGTCGTGGACGCTCTGCCAACCCAGCCCCTCCATTTGCTCGAAGGTGGTGCCGGTATAGTCGTACCAGCGGCTGTTGAACCAATCAATATAGCCGTCCGGTCGCGCCATCCAGGCCAGTTGAGAAATCGCGTCCGCCAACTGCACGAAGCGGGCCTCGCTCTCACGGAGCTTGGCCTCGGCCTGATACTTCTCGCTGATGTCGCGAAACACCAGTACGGCGCCTTGGGTAATGCCATCCGCGTCTTGGATCGGCGCCGCGCTGTCGTCGATGAACCGTTCGACGCCGTCTTTGGCGATCAACACCGTGTGGTTCGCCAGGCCGATGATCACGCCCTCCTGAAGTGCCCGCATGGCGGGATTGTCCACGGGCTGTCGGCTCTTTTCGTTGACGATGTCAAACACATCCGTCAGCGGATGTCCTTTGGCGTCCTCGTTCGTCCAGCCGGTTAGGAACTGGGCGACGCGATTGAGCATCGTGATCCGCCCCTCCGTATCGGTCGTAATGACCGCGTCGCCAATACTGGCGAGCGTGGTGCTGAACCGATCTCGTTCGTGCCGCAAGTACGCATTGGCGGACGCCAAATCCGAGGTCCGCTCCTCGACGCGCCGCTCTAGATCCAGATTGAGCCGCTGCAACTCATATTCGGTTTGCTTGCGAGCGGTGATTTCGCGTTCCAGTTCTTCCGGCGACCGCATCGACAGCGCACGTGGCGCGACGCGCACTAATGCCAGCACGGTAACCCACGACACCGCAGCGGTAAGCAATTTGACTACCCCGGCCAGTCGGTAGGCCGGCCACCAAAATATGGCGGCTTCCATTAAGTGCGTCAGACCGCAGAGGAGAATGAAAGCGCCGAATAGAAAGAAGATTCTGCGAAAGGGGAGATCCTTGCGCCGCACGCTAAAGTAAAGCAGCACGCAGGGAATGGCGAAATAGGCCGACCAGACTCCCAGGTCGGACAGGATATGCAGCCAGCCGTGACCCGCGGTCCAGTCGCCGCAGTTCCACCGCGACGGAAAGTCGGACGTATCGAAGAGGTGCGACCAGAAGTTTATCATCCGACCGGCTCCCTGGTCTATTCTGTGAAGAGCAAAAAGTCAGTCTATACAACGCAGTTGCCAGCGGCAAGCG
>JBBDLY010000550.1:0-6936 GCA_040878585.1 Pirellulales bacterium | reverse complement strand
AGTGTCGATTGGAACCACGGAGGCACAGAGTCACGGAGGCACAGAGTCACGGAGGCATGGTGGACACGGAGACGAGCAATCGAGCGAACGTACAGCGACCCGGGCGATCGATGCAGGCAACAGCCGAATGAGGCGGCGCGCTGCTACCGCTGCCGCAGCCGCTGCAGATAACTTTCCGCCAGCCGCAGGATTTCCGGATTCGGCTCCGTGCGGGTTGCTTCTTCCATGCGCTGCACGATCGCCGGATCGCGGGCGGTGCTGAGCATCGAGATCGCTTCGTAGCGAACCGCCGGCGAATTGTCGTAGCTAAGCCAGATCAACCACTGCAACGCCCACGGCGTGGGAGCATTGGCGACCAGCGGCACCATCGAGCGGCGGTCGGTTAGGTTGGGCGAATTAAAGCGGGCCACCAATTGAAAGTCGGCCGAAGTAAAGCCGCGGCGGAGCAGTTCCTGTTCCAGAGCCGGCAACTCTGCGGTCGAGACCTGCGGCAACGTCATCACTAATTGCAACGTGGTGGCTGACTGCACCTCCAGCGACGGGCGTGCGGACGACGGGGCGTCGTCCGCGAGTTGCGGTTGCGGTAAAGGTTGGACCACATAGGCCGACCTCTCCGCCGCCGGTCGGGACTCCGCCACCGGCGACGTGGGCGGCTGCGGCGGCAGCAGTTGCGGATGGTTCTGCGGCTGCAACGGCTCCGCGTTGTTTGGGGCTTCCAGCGGACGCGGGCCGCCGTCGCCGTGGGTGGGGAGATGCGTCCTGGGCATGCTCGGCATGGGAAGCGTCTGATACGGTACGTGACCGCCGGGCGCCACGGCATACTGGGCGACCGAGCGTTCCATCGAAGGCGTGTAGAACATGCGGCCCTGTTCGTAACCGGACGAACCGCCGGCAGGACCGCCGGCCAAGGTGCCGCCGCCGATCGAAAAGGCGTCATGCGATGGCGGTCGTGCCGCGTCGTCGCCACGAAGGATCCGCTCGCAATGGGCGACCAGATCGATCCGCCCTTGTTCACTGCTTTCGATGGGCCATTGCAGAAGTTGCTCCGCGATCGAACGGGCGGTGGCCCGAGCCGAGGGACTGAATTTTTCGACGTTGGCCGACAGCGCCGAGGCGAGTTGGTCGAGCGCGCCGGCCGCCTGTTGTGGCGGTTGGGCCTTGATCTGCTTCATGCGCTCATCGAGCAGTCGTTGCGCCTCGTGGACCACCACGTCGCGATTGGAAGAGAGCGCCGCCGCCAGCAACGGCAGGCCGATTGTTTCCGAGGCCGCCGCCCGTTCCATCGCGGCCGGCACTTCCGCTTCCGGCATCGCCTCGAATTGCTGCAGAAGCCGGTTTGCGAGGACGTCGGGCGAGTCGCGGCGGAGTATTAAGCCGATCGAGCCGCCGACCAAGATCGACGCCATCAGCATGAAAATCAGACCGACCGACGGAACGCCGCGGCGACGCTTTCGCCGCTTGGGCGAACTGCCGCCCCGTCTCGCCGAGGCCGGCGGATGGTGCTGGTCGTAGCGTAGCGTCGAACCGAGGCGCGTCATCAACAAACTCCCCGACAGACTAAATCACCTCTATCAACGTAGCGGAACTCGCCTAAAGTTCCGTTCCTGACACCGTAGCAGAACTCGCCTAGAGTTCCGTGGCGCCGGAGCAAACCGCAACTTCTCGGAATTCTGGCGAATTCCGCTACCCTTAACGTAGCGGAACTCGCCTAGAGTTCCGTCGCGCCGGAGCAAACCGCAACGTCTCGGAATTCTGGCGAATTCCGCTACCCTGAGCCGCCCACTCCCTTTCTTTCAAGTGGCGGGTAGTTTCTTTCAAAATCCGTTCCAAGGGAAGTCCAGTGTTGGCCGCGGCGATGCTTACTGCGCCAAGCGGGCCGCAGAATACCCAGCCTACCGGCTTGCCCGCCGACGGCCGACTCGACTGCGGCGGCAACCTCAAGCTGCGAAACGACCTGCGTTGGGCGACAAGTTTGACTCAGTTCGCCGACGGATATAGCCGAAAAACTGGTAAGGACCGCCCAGACCGCAAACTTTGACTTGCAAGTGCGATCAGTGCGGTCTGTGGCATCGATATTGCCCAGCAGACATAGCTTGTCGTGGGACGAGCTTGCCAGGCGAAATCGGCGCTTACAGCCACGGTCAACTTCATTCGCTAGGAACCCGCGCATGCCCTCCGCGAAATTCATCCATTGCCGTACGGCGCCCGCAAGCGTTTCCGGGACGGCAATCGGGCGTCTCATGTTGCTGTTGCTAGCACTGGCGGCGGCCGGTACTGTGCGGGCGGAGGATCCAACCAAACCTTCCACCAGTCGTGCCGCTCGGCAGCAGGCAACGCAAGCAATTCCCTACGACAAGCTCGACCACGCCGCCCGGCAGAAAGTCGATGCGATTGTGGGGAACACCAGCATCTATCGCCGCCTGCCGGTGCAGGTGATCGATTGCGATCCGAACATGTACTTGTTTCTGGTCCGGCATCCGGAGGTGATCGTCGACATCTGGCAGTTGATGGGTGTGACGGATATTGCCCTCAAGCGGACCAGCGACGTGGCGTTTAACGCCACGGACGGGGTTGGCACCAGCGGCGTCGTGGAGTTTCTGTACGGCGACCACGAGACCCACCTGATTCTGACCGAAGGCTCTTACTCCGGACCACTGACGGCGCGGCCGATCCGGGCACGTTGTTTGCTGGTGCTGCAAACCGGCTACATCAAGCAGCCCAACGGCCGCTATTACGTTACGAATCGACTGGACGCCTTCATGGACGTCGACAACGTCGGTCTGGAACTGCTGGCCCGCACCTTTCAGAACGTGTTCGGCAAGACGGCCGACAGCAACTTCAGCGAGACGGCCTACTTCATCAGCAAGCTGTCGCGAACGGCCGAAACGAACGCCGAAGGGTTAAGCCACATGGCCGCCAAGCTTGACGATCTCGACGACGCCACCCGTGCGAAGTTCGTGGAGCACGCCGTCGACGTGGAACAACGGGCCAGCCGGCGCGTGGCGGCGACCGGTCGCGGCGCCATGCAAGTCACCCGCGGGCAGGATGCGCCGCCACGTTAGTGTGCGGCGCATGGTGACACCATCTGCGCGTATCCGCGTCATCTGCGGACAACCACGCTGGGGCGTCCGCAGATGACGCAGAAACACGCAGATGAAACTCGACGAACAGACATACTCGATAATCAAACACTCCGTAGTTCCAATTTTCGACGAAGGACTTAGCTGATGGACGGCACATCGCTGACAGCTTGCGTTGCCACCATGGAAGTTGTCAAGTTGTTGGCAACATAGAAATTGGAACTACTGAATATGTTTCCGGGCGAATCGCTCGCCTGCCTTTTCGCAATTGACCTTACGGCCTCTCGCGCGGGATCGCCATAAATAATCCGATTAGGCCGAGTCGGGGGGCGCGGTGACCTGTTTGGCCAACTCTTGCACGCCGCGCAGATCGAGCTTGCCAGTCCCCAGCACCGGGATTTCCTTGACCTGGAAGAAGTTGTCCGGATTCGGCACGAAGATGTTCGGCAGCCCTTGGTCTTGCAGCTTCCGGCAGACGTCGTGGGGGGTGCCGCTCAGGTTGGTATACAAGACGACGAGTTTCTCCCCCTTCCGTTCGCACGGCACGCCAGTCACCACCGCGTAGTTGTCTGGTTGTTCCTCGTTGGGATCGCTGATGATCCTGTTGATCGTTTCTTCTACCAGCACGTGCGGTACCATCTCGCCGCCAATCTTGGAAAAGCGGCTTTGACGGCCGGTGATTTCAATGAACCCGCGGCTGTCAATCATGGCGATGTCGCCGGTTACGTACCAGCCCTCTTTGACGACTTCGGCCGTCTTGTCGGGCTTGTTCAAGTAGCCTTTCATCACGTTGGGGCCTTTAATCAGCAACATGCCAGGCTCCCCCTCGGTGCATTCGTTGAACGTATCCGGATTGACCACCTTGGCCATCACGCCGGGGATCGGCCGCCCTACGGAACCTTCCTTGATTTCCTCATGCGGCTGACCGGCCGATCGAGAGGGCGGAATGTTGGTCGACACGAACGGCGACAACTCGGTTGTGCCGTAACCTTCGACCGGGCGGACGCCGAACTTGGCCTCGAAGGCGTCGGCCAATTCCGACGGTAGTTTCTCGGCCCCGGTAACGACGGTGTCCAATTTCGCGAAGTCTTCTTTCTCGCAGCGCCGCAAGAAGGCTCGCAGGAAGGTCGGCGTCGAGAGCAAAATTGTCGCGCCGTGCCGGCGTGCCAGGCTGCCGACTCCCTTGGCGTCGAGCGGATTGGGATGGTAAACGCCTTTGATATCCAACGACAGCACCGTCCACAGCGTGACCGTAAAGCCGAACGAATGGAAGAACGGCAGAATGCCGATCACCACGTCGTCACTCTTGAGATGCACGATCTTGTCGACCGCTTCGGCGTTCGAACCGACATTGGTGTAGGAAAGCACCACGCCCTTGGGATCGCCCGTACTGCCGGAGGTAAAGATCACCGTCAAGGTGTCTTCCGGATCGACCTTGGAGATGCCGAGCTTCCAGGCCAACATGCCAACCGGCAAGCAATAGGCCGCAAACGCCGCCGCGAGTTTGTCGCCGGTGGTGACTTGCTCCTTGAAATCCTCCAAATAGACGACCTCCGCGTCGATATCGAGCGTCACCTTCTCCATGAACTTGCGACTGGTTAGTACGTGCTTGATGCCGCACTGCCGGATGCAATTGTTCAGCACGTCGGAAGAGACGGTGTAATTCAAGTTGACCGGAATCCGATCGCACAACGGCAGTGCGGCGTTGGCCACCGCGCCGGCGACCGTCGGCGGCAGCAGCAGCCCCACGTACTTTTCCTGTTCTTTCGTACCGAGCACGTTTCGCAGCAGCAGTCGGCGAAAGATGAGCGTGCGGATCAGCAGATCGCGACCGGTTAGGTCGACACCCGTACTGTCGGCGATTTTGGACCGTTTGCCCGCTGTGCGGCAGGCTTGCAAGAAGGCTCTGCGCAAATTCATGTGCCTTCCCTTTCGTTGTTCGATGGCTTCCACGCCGAGCAGTTCCACGCCGCGGCGCACTTGTTGAATGTCTTCGGGGTGCTGGATTGGTTTACCAAAATAGATCGAAACGGGGAAAGGCCAGGCGGCCGGCGCCAGACAAACGGAGCGGCTGCCGCGATAGCTGAAAGTACTCCGCCACAACTCGTCTAAATACACGGGTACAACCGGCGCGCCGGTGCCTTCGACGATCGACAGCATCCCCGGCTTGAACGGTTGCAGTCCGCCAAAGCGGGTAATCTTGCCTTCCGCGAAAATGCAGACCAATTCACCGTTGATAAGCGCCTCGCGGGCGGTTTCGATCGCCGTCTTGATCGACTTAGGCCCCTCGCCGATGGTAATCACCTTCATGGTCCGGGCGACCCAGCGGACCCACCATTTATTCATATACGGCTCGGCGACGATCAGCCGCATTAGCCGCGAGGAACCCATCAGCAGAAACAGACCATCGAGCCAAGAGACATGGTTGGCGACCAATAGCGCGCCGCCGCTCTTGGGCAGGTTCTCTTGCCCGTGAACGCGGACCCGCCAGGCGGTATGACTGAGCAACCAGGCGACAAAGCGAATCGAAGATTGCGGAATCAACCAGATGATATAGATAAACACCGGCACCGTGGCCAGGCCGGCGAGCAGAAATATCTGCCGTGCGGTGAACAGCGGTTCCTTGACGCCGGCGGCGTCCTCAATCGGCACCCGCAACAGATAGTAAACGACCGCCGACGCCAGGATGCCGGCGAACGTCAGGAAGTTGCTCGCCGCCAGGATCGCGCCGCGATGCTCCCGCGGACTGCGATGCTGCATGTAAGCGGCCAGCGGGACGTCGAACAAGCCGGCGCTAATGCCGAGCATGGCCAACCAAAAGCAGGCCCACAATCGTTCGTCGGTTCCGCGCAATTCCTCGACTACTTGGGTTCCCGTTACGACAAGCCGTTCTGACACCAGCGAGCCGTCGAGCGTGAACAGCATGATGGAACTCAGCGCGATGCCGAACGCTCCCAGCGGCAAGATGCCAAGCTCCACGTGACCACCCGACCAGACGCCGGCCAGCACGCTTCCCAAGCCGACGCCGACGATCAACGAGACCATCAGCGGAATGATGTACGTCTGATTGAAATAGGGCTGCAACTCATGCATCCCTTCCAGGGCGAACTGGTCGATATTCAACTGGCAGAGCGAACCGAGCGTCCAGAAGAAGGCAATTCCCAATGCCACTCGCAGCATGGCGCGGTCGCGGCACATGATCATCATGTCGCGCCAGGTCTGGACGGGGGCGTTGTAAGGGAACTTCATGCTGGGATTCGCCGCCGGCAGCCGCATGATGCCGAAGCTGCTCAGCAATCCCAACGCCGCCACTCCCACCAGCACCACCAACGCGGCCCACAGGTGCTTTTCGCCCGCCGGCTGGGTATAGTAATGCAGCATGTTGCCGCCGACCGCGCCGACAACGGTGGCAATTACCGTGGTCAGCCCCAGGATGCCGTTGGCCAGTGAAATACTTTGCGACTTGAGCATCTCGGGTATCGAACCCAGTTTGGCCGGGCCAAACAGTGCGCTTTGGGTGCCCATCAATGCCACGATGCCAAACAACAAATAGAGATTGCCTAACCAGATGGCAAAAATGCCCAACAGCATGATCGCAATCTCGGCGGCCTTGCAGGAGATAATGACCGTGCGCTTGCTGAAGCGATCGGCCAGATAGCCGGCCGGCGCCGCGAACAGCAAGTAGGGGAGCACGAAGCAGCCCAGCCCGACCGACAGCACCAGCGCGTCGGAAGCGAACGGAGCGTCGGATCGTTTGACAAAATCCTTGCCAATGCCGACGGCAAGCCAGCGGAAGACGTTGTCGTTGATCGCGCCAAGCATCTGGGTAATCAACAGCGAAGCATACGTCGCCGAG
>JBBDLY010000549.1:6253-10114 GCA_040878585.1 Pirellulales bacterium | reverse complement strand
TCGATCACGGCCGCTTCGCCCGCAGGGAGGTTCAAGTCGTAGACCAAAGCGAACGAGACGTCGCCGACCGAATCCAAAATCACCCGGCCGTCGCGACCCTGATTGAGCGGATCGCTGCCGAAGCCGTCGGTGAGCATCTTGAGCCTCTCTTCGTCGGCTGCGCCCAGCACGACAACCGTCGGTACCAGCCCTTGCAGCAGGTCGTCGCTCGCCGGCTCGAAGGGCAGCGCACTTTGCGGCGCGGCGTTGGCGCTCTCCGCGAGAAACAGGCTCGACACCTCGACACCCGGCGACCAGCGGCGGAATAGCGCCGGGTTGGCCGCGAACTGCTCCGCGGAATCGCCCTTGCCTCGCACCCACCGCAGCGCCTGGTTGGAACGGAGGTGAATCGGCCTGCCGGCGGCGGCGTTGAGTTCGACGGTCACCTCGCCCCGATAGACGTGCGCCTCGGCGGCACCGAGCGGATCGACTTGCAGGCCGAACTCGGTTCCCAGGTCGACCAACTTCGCGCCGGCCACGTGCGCCGTGAAGCCGACCGCCCGCGGCGGGATGTAGGCGGTGAGTTGGCCCTGAAGAAGCTCGATTTCGTTATCACCGGTGCAGCGCAAGGCAGCCGGGCCAGCCACGCGGAGCTTGGCGCCGGAATCGAGCAGCAGGTCGAACTCGCCGGCCAGCAGCTCCAGTAATTGCCGCGACTCGATATCGCCTTCGGCCGCCGGCGGGCCGTCGAATCGCGCCAGCGTGCCGGGCGACCAGCGGCAGTCGGCCAGCCGCGTGAACCGGCCGACAAAATCGGGCCGGGCGGCAATCGGGGCGTCTCCGCCTCGCGGACCGAATTCAACCTGAATCAGCGCCAGCGACAGCAATCCAATTGTCACGGCCAGCCCGGCGATAATCAGGGAAATCTGAAATGGCTGGGATAAATAGAGGTAGGCGGTTCGCGGCCAGGTATCCGTCTCGAATTCCTCCGGCGCTACGTCGCTGGGACGGGCGGGTTCGCGGCGTTCCAGCAAGCAGGCGAAGCCGCTGAAGCGGACGAACAGTTCAGCCGCCTCGCGACTGCCTCCGACAATTTCCTCCAGGCGACTTCGCCCGGCTTCGTCGAGACGGTCCTCGATGTGGCGGTCGGCCAGTTCCAGCAGTTCGGCGCGATGCTCCGGGGCGAGGCTCATGGCCGCTCCTCCGCCGCCACGCGGCGCTCGATGCACTCGAACAGGGCGATCCGAATCCGCCGCATTGCCTTGTACATCCCCTCGGTCGGACGGCCCACCCGCTCGGCCAGTTGTTTGATGCTGGTCGGTCCCTCTTCGCCGTTAAAGTACCGCAGCCGAATCAACTCGCGATCTCCGTCGCTGAGTTTTTCCAGGCAGCCTTGCAACGCCTCTCGACGGACGTCGAACTGTTCGTGGTCGTCGAGGGCGGCCGCCGAAACGGCCTCCAGAAATTGCTCGGAAAAGCCGGTCTGGTGCTGTTTTTGCTGGCGGAACCGCAGCACTTCCAGCCGGGCGACGCCGCAAGCCCAAGCCTCGAAACTGTCGGCCGACAGCGATTCGGCCGCCTTCCGCCACAGGGCGGCGTTGGTCTCCTGCAATATCTCTTCGGCGTCGGCCCAATTGGAGACCATAGCCCGAATGTAGGCGTACACCTTCGGCTCGGCGCGGGTAAGAACCCGCACGAAAGTCTCGGTCTGTTCGGCAGTTAGAGCGCGCTCCGACATGTCGGCAGTGGTTCCGTGGGTAGTAGGCTCACACTACAGCAGCACGGCAAGGCGCGCGATTCTGGAGGGTGAAAATTAAAATTTTTTCTTAATACTTCACCCGTTTGAAGCAAAACCCTTCTCCCTTTGGGAGAAGGTGGCTGCGCAGCAGTCGGATGAGGGCGCGGTGCTAAACTGCGCTGTCCTAAGTATACTGCCGACCTGCAATCGCATGACTTCACTCGACTGAAGTGTTAAAATGGCCGTTTTTCCTTCTTCGTGACCATCGTGCCCTTGGCGGGTTAAAGCTGGTATAAAGCAGCGGTTTCAAATGGTTCGAGTGTTTCCCAGGGTGCAAAATGCGTGGGTCAGACGCTTGTGCTCGAAGCCATACCATCAGCGGTCATTAGCGATCAAAACGAGAGACTCATGAATAATCAAGACAATGTTTGCGTGACACTCGGCCTGGCGCCGAGCTTTGGGTTTGGCGATCGCATTGGGCTAGCCACTCCGGGGCATGTGGCGGCCATGCAGGAAGCGGGGGCCGGGATTGAGCCGATCTTTCCGCAACAATCGATTCGCGAGATGACCCGCACCCGCCGGCAGCCGGAAGACGTGATGCGCGACGCCATTGGCGGCATGCGGCAGGCGGGCTGGGCCGGCCGCACCGGCGCCGACGCCGACCACCTCAAATCGCCGGAAGACGTCGATCGCACGGCGGTCGCCGGGTTCACCTTCTTTACCATCGATCCCTCCGACCATGTGGACGAGCACGCCGACGGCTACGACGAAGCCACGCTCCGGGAGAAGTTCGCCGCCGTCCGCGATCGCATCGACTGGTTCGACGGCTATCTCGACAAGGAGGTCAAACTGCCGACGGCCACCGTCATTCGCTTCACCGAAGAAGCCTGCATGCGGTGCGCCGTGAAGTATGGTCCGGCGATTCTGCACGCCACGCAACTGGCCGGGCACATCAAGCAGGTGCAGGAATCGGCGGGACGCGATTATGAGATCGAGTTGAGCGTCGACGAAACGGAACAACCGACCACGCTGGCCGAGCACTACATCATCGCCGACCAGTGCCTCAGCCGAGGCATGAAGTTGGTCAGCCTGGCGCCGCGGTTTATCGGCGATTTTGAGAAGGGGGTCGACTTCAAAGGGGGAATGTCCGCCCTGGAAGCATCGCTCACCGACCATGCGGCTGTCGCAGAAATGCTGGGGCCGTACAAGCTAAGCCTACACTCCGGCTCCGACAAGCTGTCGATGTATCCGCTGTTGGCCAGGGCGACGGGCGGCAAGTTCCACGTCAAGACGGCCGGCACCAGCTACCTGGAGGCGCTGCGGGTGGTCGCCCGGCATGATGAGGCATTGTTTCGCAGCATTGTCACCTACTGCCGTTCGCGATACGAGACGGACAAAGCGACCTACCATGTATCGGCAACGCTCGCCGGCGTGCCCGCGGCGGACGACGTGACCGACGCGGTCAAGCTGGAACAGCTCTATCTGGAACGCTGGTCGGACGTGCCCGAGGGGAACGGCTTCACCGAACCGGGCCGACAGATTCTGCACTGCACATTCGGTTCGGTGCTGACCAGCGACGAATTTGGTCCCGCCGTGCGCAGCGTACTCGAAGCCCATCCAGACACGTACACCGAAGTTCTCAAAGATCACTTCAGCCGCCATCTCCGCGCCCTAGCGGCCGGCATGTAAAGGAACCCGTGAATGCTCAAACATCGACTGATTCATCCTGAAATCAACGCCGTTCTCGGCGCGGCGGGGCATCATGCCAAGGTGCTAATCGCCGACGGCAATTATCCCGCCTCGTCCAAGATCGGCCCCAACGCGGTGCTGGTGCATCTGAATCTCATGCCGGGCGTGTTGACCTGCAATCAGGTGTTGCAGGCTGTCCTCTCCGCCGTGCCGGTGGAGGCCGTCAATACGATGATGTACGAAACCAGCGGGCAGTATGCCCTGGCCGAAGACCCGCCGGTATGGGCGGAGTATCGCGAAACCATGAAGGCGGCCGGATTGGATCTCGAATTGGAACCGATTGAGAAGTGGGACTTCTACGAAGCGGTCGCCACGGTCGATCACGTGTTAACCATCCAAACCGCCGACCAGCAGCGCTTCGCCAACGTGCTGCTGACCATCGGCGTAAGGATGGA
>JBBDLY010000549.1:0-6153 GCA_040878585.1 Pirellulales bacterium | reverse complement strand
CATGCCGATCATCGACGCCCATCAACATTTCTGGCAGCTCGACAAGCCGTTCGAGTACGGCTGGCTCGATGCGCCCCCGTTGGCGGCCATTCGCCGCGACTATCTGCCGAAAGATCTCGCGCCGCACTTGGGCGCCTGTGGCATCGACTACAGCGTGTTCGTCCAAACGCAGCACAATCTGGACGAAAACCGCTGGGTGTTGCGGATGGCCGAGCGGCATGACTTCATCGCCGGCGTGGTCGGTTGGGTCGATCTGGCGAGTCCCGACTGCGAAGCCCAATTGTCCGAGTTCGTCGAGCATCCCAAGTTTGTCGGCATTCGGCACGTGACCCACGATGAACCGGACGACGATTTTATCATTCGCGAAGACGTGATACGGGGACTTCGGGTGCTGGAGAAACTGCGAGTACCCTTCGATCTGCTGTTCTATGTGAAGCATCTGAAACACGCGGCGACTTTGGCGAGGCAGTTGCCCGAGTTGCCGCTGGTGATCGACCACCTTGCCAAACCGCGGATCAAGGACCAGTCGTTCGACGACTGGTTAGGCGACTTTCGCGCTGCGGCGGAATTTCCTAATATCTATTGCAAGCTCTCCGGCATGGTGACCGAGGCGGACTGGAACAACTGGCGTCCGGCCGACTTGAAACCGTATGTCGAAACGGCGTTGGAACTGTTCGGTCCCCAGCGCTGCATGTACGGCTCGGATTGGCCGGTCTGTGAGTTGGCCGGCTCTTACGAGCAGGTATTCAACGCCTTGCGCGACTGCCTGGGGGGCTTGAGCGATACCGAACAACAAGCAATTTGGGGCGGAACCGCCGCCCGGTTTTATGGACTTCAACTAGCGGAAGCGAACGAATGAGCAATCTGTTTGATCTAAAGAATGAAACGGCCGTGGTGATTGGCGGCACGGGCGTCCTCGGTGGAGCAATGGCCCAGGCATTGGCCCTCAACGGCGCCAAGGTGGCGGTGCTCGGCCGCAATGCGCAGCGCGGCGAGGCGCGCGTCAAGGAGATCGAAGCGGCCGGTGGCAGCGCGATGTTCCACGCGGCAGACGCCATGAATAAGGATTCGCTCGCTGCCGCCCGCGACGCGGTCACCGAGAAGTTCGGCGCGGCAAGCGTCCTGATCAACGCCGCCGGCGGAAACCATCCCGACGCGACGCTGCCGCCCGGCGCCGACTTCTGCCAGCTTCCGCTCGACGCCTGGCAAGCCGTGTTTGATCTCAATCTGGTCAGCGGCGTGCTGTTGCCTTGCCAGGTGTTCGGCGAGACGATGCTGGCCGCCGGCCGCGGCAGCATTATCAATATCGGCTCGATGGCGGGCATGCTGCCGCTGTCGCGAGTGGTCGCCTATTCGGCCGCCAAGGCCGCCGCGATTAACTTGACAAAGTTCCTCGCCCGCGAGTGGGCCACCCGCGGCATTCGCGTGAACGCGATCAGCCCCGGCTTCTTCCCGGCCGAGCAGAACAAGCGGCTGCTGTTCAATGAAGACGGCAGCTACACGGAGCGCGGCGGGCAGATCATCGGCCACACCCCCATGGCCCGCTTCGGCGATGCGGAGGAACTCGCCGGCGCGGTGGTTTGGCTGGCCGCCGAAAAGGCTTCGTCGTTCGTCACCGGACAGAACATCGTCGTCGACGGCGGCTTCTCGTCGGTCACGATCTAGACTGGAAATCCTAAGTTCCAAATCCTAAATCCTAAACAATCTTCGAAATCGGAATGTCCAAATGGCCCTGCCGCATAAGTCGCAGATTTCGAACTTTCGGACCTTGAGTATTGGAACATTTGAATTTGTTTAGGATTTAGAAATTGGGATTTAGGATTTCTTTTCCAACCCTCACATTACCCCCAGCAGGAACTCCACCATGGCCCAACTGAATATCCGCCAAGACGATTGTCAGTTCGACCTGGTTTCGCTCGGTGCCTTAGTGCATCGGCTCGATCCGGGCGAGATCCCGTTTCGTCAGGCGCGTTCGTTTGAGATCCACGTCTCCGGCGGCGAGTACAACGTGGCGGCCAATCTGGCGAGTTGCTTTGGCCTGAACACGGCGATCGCCACCGCCATGGTCGACAACCCGATTGGCGAATTGATCCAGCGCCGAGTCCGCGAGATGGGGGTGACGCCGTTCTACAAGCACTTCGAGCACGACGGAGTCCGCGGGCCGAACATGGCCACCGTGTACAGCGACCGGGGCCGAGGAGTGCGGGCGCCGATCGTCTTCTACAATCGGGCCAACGAAGCGGGCGCAATGCTCAAACCGGGCGACTTTGATTGGCGGAAGATTTTTGCCGGCGGCACGCGTTGGTTCCATTCCGGCGGCATCTTTGCCGCCTTGAGCGAAACCACCGCTCCGCTGATCGCCGAAGGGATGCAAGCCGCTCAGGCGGCCGGCGCGGTAACCTCGTTCGACTTGAACTACCGCGCCAAACTGTGGAACACCATCGGCGGGCTGAAGCGCGGCCAAGAGATGATTCACAACATCGTCGAGCACGTCGACGCGCTGATCGGCAACGAGGAAGACCTGCAAAAGGGCCTCGGCCTGGAAGGCCAGGACGTCGAAAAGAAGACGAAGCTCGATCCCGACGCCTTCTTCGCGATGATCGAACGAGCCGTGAAAAAGTATCCCAACGTCAAGTGCGTAGCCACCACGCTGCGAGAAGTGCATTCGACCAACCGCCACAGTTGGGCCGCCGTGCTATGGCTCGACGGCCAGCGTTATGTCAGCCCCACCACGGACCTCGATGTGCTCGACCGCATCGGCGGCGGCGACGGCTTCGCCTCGGGCCTGATCTACGGCCTGATCAACGGCCGCACGCCGGAAGAAGCACTGAAACTCGGCTGGGCACATGGCGCACTGCTGACCACGTTCCCCGGCGACGTCTCGATGGCCAGCCTGGCCGAGGTAGAAGCCTTCGCCGAAGGCGGCTCAGCAAGAGTGCAGCGTTAATACGTACACGGAGCGTTCAACGCAATGGCGCAAAGACGCAAAGTCGGAATAATAGCTCTCTGCGGCTTTGCGTCCTTGCGCCTTTGCGTTAATCTTTCGCAACCGCTAATCGACGCTGATGTTCGCTAATTGCTATGCCTGCGAAGCTATTTTTCTGTCGCGCATTTTTTTGTCAATCAATTCGCGGCTATTAGCGTCGATTAGCGGTTTCAAATCTCCTCTTACGCCTACCCACTTCGAGCTTGTATTGTTTACTCGCTTGCGCTTTGAGCTGGTGTTTTCATCAGGTATGCGATCAGGTCGCGGACCTGTTCCTCGCTGAGCTGTTCCAGCAAGCCCTCCGGCATCGGTGAGAGATTCGTCCGTTCGTTCGACTCGATCGACTCGCGCGGCACCACGAACTCCTCGGTGGGGGATTGCAGCGTTACCGTGCGGTCGGTCTCATTGGTGATTAACCCGTTCAGCACGCGGCCGTCGTCGAGTGTGAGCACCGTCATGCGGTAGTCCGCGCTGACTTCGGCACTGGGGTGGATGATGTTTTCCAGCAGATAGTGCAGGTTGTTGCGGTTCGCGCCGGTCAGGTCGGGGCCGATCTGGCCTCCTTCGCCGTACAACCTGTGGCACTGTGCGCAGCTCTTCTTGTACAACTCCTTGCCCTGCTCGATGTTCGCTCCTGCCGGCGCTTCGCCATCGAACTTCTCTTTCCAGCGGGCGATCGCCTGCTGCTTGGCCTGCGGCGTCTCGTTGACCGTTCCCCACACTTCCGCGGCTCGCCGCGAAAGATCCGCGTCCTTGAGGCTGTGAATCTGGCGGATGTGATAGGCCGTTACGTCGGTTCGCGAAACCTGCTCGGCGGCGATGCCGGCCAGCAGCCGTTCGGCGAATGCTTTACGCGAGACCAGCAGCGACAGCAACCCTTGCCGCTCGTGCGGACCCCACGCTGGATAGGCCGCGATCATGCGGTCGGCTGCCTCGGCGTCCGGGAATGTGGCTAGCCCGCGGGCGGCGATCATGCCGACCGTTGTGTCCCTGAGCAGTCGCTCGCACGTTGGTCGCAGGTCCGCCGGTTTGGCGTCGATGATGCTTTGCAGCGCTTGCTGGCGAATTCCGCCAGCTATTTGTTCGTCGCCCGCCATCTTCTGCAAAGCGGCCAATGCCCGCGGATCGCCAAACACCAGCGAGACTTGCTCGCATTTCAGCTTCGAGTCGCCAGCCTGTCCGTCGCCTTCAATCGACTGCTTGAAGGCCGCCCAAGCTTCCGGCGGCTTGGCATTGCGCCAGCCGCGCATGGCTTGCTGCATGCCCGTTAACACGTCGCGCCGAGCCTCCACCGACGCTTTCTCGGCGGACGTGGCGAGCAAGGCGTTTACGGGAGCAGCGTCGTCTGACAGTTCCTCAGTCAGCCGCCGGGCGATAAACTGCCGCAGCTTCGGCCACTGGCTCGCATGGAATACGTCGACCAACTCGGCTGGCTCGACCGGGATCAACCCGTACCAGACCATTAACGGCAGGTTGTGGTCTTCGGCATCGGCGGCGTGCGAAGCGAGCGCCGCCGCCAATTCCGCCCGCTGCGCAATCGGCAGACGTTGCAACGTGGAAGCCAGTGTCAGCCGGACCAGTGGCGAGTTCTCCTGCTTGGCCATTTCGACCAGCAGCGGTTGAAACGTTTTAATCAGGAAATATCGCTTCTCGCGCTGGGAGTATCCGCCCATGATGGGCAGCGGACCGAGCGGCCCATCGATCTGCCAGGTTTCGGTCAAGCAGCGAATCGCCCACGTGCGGACGTGCTCGTTCTTGTGCAGAACTTGTTCCTCCAGGAAGCCGTTGTCGGCTGCTCCTATAACGTGTAGCGTGAGCAGCAAGCGCAATTGCTTGAGCGGGGAGTCGCTCTGCTCGAAACGTTTCCGCACGTCGCCGACGGTATTCCCCGCCAGCTTGCCCTCTGCCGCACGGCGCGCCAATTCCAGCCGGCTTTGACGCACGAACCACTCGTTGTCAAGAGCTTGCAGGTCAAGCAGCTCTCGATCGGATGCCTTGTAGAGATCAACCGGCGGCGCGGCGGCGGCGGCTCTCTCTGTCCCTTCATAAGTGATCTTGTAGATCCGTCCGCTGGTGCGGTGGACGCCGTCGTTCTCGTGGCATTCGCCGGCGTCGCTCCAGTCGAGCACGAAGACGCCGCCGTCAGGTCCGTAACTGAGATCGATTCCGCGGAACCACGTGTCATCGCTCAAAGCGATGTCCTCTCCGTGCCGGCCGACATAGCCGCTCCCTTCGCGCTGGAGAAGCTCCTGATTGATGCGGCGGCCGTGTAAGTTGAGCGTGAACAGTCGGCCGCGATATTCGGCCGGCCAGTTAGTGCCCAAATAGATCATCGCTCCACTGTGCGCGTGCCCTCCGCCGAGGGAATCGGCAGCCCCGTGGCGCGACTTGGTCCAGTCCTGTCCGGTGTCGAAATGGTAATGATCGGCATGTTGGTCGATCAATTCGTAGACGTGCTGGTAGGGATCGCGCGGCTCGCGGCGGGTGTAGTGCGCCCCCGGCAGCATGTGCCACAGGTGTCCGATCACGGTGTTCACGAAGAACATCTCACCCTCGGCGGTCCAGTCGTGGCCCCAAGGGTTGACCGTGCCGCTGGTGAGCACCTCGACCCGCTTCGTCTGGGGATGGTACCGCCAGATGCCTCCGCGAATGGGATAGCGTTCGGCGGCCTCGGTTCCCGGCACGCCGATCTCGCCGGGGCAGCTATGCCCACAGCGGCCGTACAGCCAGCCGTCGGGACCGAACCGCAGCCCGTTGGCGAAGTTGTGCGAGTTGTTCCGCCCGGGATCAAAGCCGTCGAGCACCACCTGCGGTGGGCCGTCGGGCTTGAGATCGCCGTCGGCATCGGGAATGAACAGCACCCGCGGCGGGCACATCAGCCACACGCCGCCGTGGCCAACCTCGACGCTGGTCAGACGTTGCACGTCGTCGGTGAAGACCGTGCGGCGATCGAAGCGGCCGTCGCCGTCGGCGTCTTCCAGCACGATCACCCGGTCGCGGTAGGTCGGGTCAAACCGTTTGGGCGCCTCGGCATACGTGTAGTTTTCGGCGATCCACAAACGCCCCTTCGCGTCCCAAGCCATGCCGATCGGGTTTTGCACATCCGGCTCGGCGGCGAACACTTGGGCGCGGAACCCAGCGGGAAGCTGCATCGAGCGGGCGGCGGC
>JBBDLY010000548.1:0-1756 GCA_040878585.1 Pirellulales bacterium | reverse complement strand
GTGCCAAGAATCGAGCCTAGCCCCACCATCACGGCGCCCCACAGGCCGAGTTGCCGCTGTAGTCGAGGGGCATTTTGTGGGTCAGTCATGCGGTCGATCCGGTCGAGTTCAGTCTTTTGGACGTTCGCCCAGTGCGGTATCATAGGCGGAATCAAAACGACGCCACATCCCCCGATCCCACAACTCAGGGGCTGTGAAAAAATCGGCATCAAACATCAGCCGGAGGGCGCTAGCCCCCGGTTAGCGCCGAAAAACCGGCCGCTAGCGCGGTGCGGCTGATGTTGTGGTGGCGACCCCCTGCGTCAATTCAATTTTTTCACAGCCTCTCAGGAAACTTCTTGCGGATGACCAAATATCGTATCGAACACGACTCGATGGGCGAAGTGCGGGTACCCGCGGAGGCGTACTACGGCGCCCATACACAACGGGCCGTTGAAAACTTCCCCATCTCCGGCTGGCCGTTGCCGCCGGCGTTAATCCACGCTATCGGACTGGTAAAGTACGCCTGTGGGGTGGCCAATCGGGATCTGGGCAAGTTGACCAGCGGCAAGCATGCGCTGAGCGACGACGCGGTGACCGCGATGCTCAGCGCCTGTCGCGAAGTGGCCGAGGGCAAGTTCGACGGCGAGTTTCCGATCGACGTCTTCCAGACCGGCAGCGGCACATCGAGCAACATGAACGCCAACGAGGTCATCGCCAGCCGCGCCACCGAACTGCTGGGGGGCGACCGCCATACGGCCAAGAAGCAGGTCCATGCCAACGACCATGTGAACATGGGACAAAGCACCAATGATACCTTTCCCACGGCGATCCATGTGGCCGTGGCGGGCAGCATCCGAAACGCCCTGATCCCGGCGCTGGCCGCGCTGCGCGATACTTTGGCCGACAAAGCCCGGCAGTGGGACCGAATCATCAAGATCGGCCGCACGCACCTGGCCGACGCCACACCGTTGCGACTGGGGCAGGAATTCGGCGGCTTCGCCCGGCAGTTGACGCTTTCCATCGAACGCGCCGAACGCGCCGCCGACGCCGTGCTCGAACTGCCGGTCGGCGGAACGGCGGTCGGCTCCGGCATCAACACGCATCCCGAGTTCGGCAGCCGAGTGGCGTCAGTCCTGGCCGAGGAGACCGGGCTGGCGTTTCGCGAGGCGGTCGACCATTTCGAGGCGAACGCCCAGCGCGACGGACTGGTCGAATGCCACAGCGAGTTGAAGACGATCGCCAGCACGCTGTTCAATGTCTCCAATAATATTCGCTGGCTCGGCTCGGGGCCGCGGTGCGGGTTCTATGAGGTCAAGCTGCCCGATCGCCAGCCCGGCAGTTCCATCATGCCCGGCAAGGTCAATCCGGTGATGTGCGAGAGCATGATGCAGGTGACCGCGCGGGTGATGGGCAACGACCAGGCGATCACGATCGCCGGCGCCGCCGGCGGGCAGTTTCAGTTGAACATTATGATGCCGATGATGGGGCAGACCACGCTGGAGAGCATCCACCTGCTGGCCGCCTGCACGGCGGCCTTCAACGACTTGTGCGCAATCGAGATGGAAGCCAACGAAGCCGCCTGCGAGGCGGCCGTGGAGAAAAGCCTGTCGATGGTCACCAGCCTGAATCCGCATATTGGCTATGAAAAGGCGGCCAAGTTGGCCAAGGAAGCATTCGCGACCGGCAAGACGATTCGCGAACTGTGCCAGGAACAGAACGTGTTGCCGGAAGAGCAACTGAACGAGGCGCTCGATCCGATGCGAATGACCGAACC
>JBBDLY010000547.1:0-1757 GCA_040878585.1 Pirellulales bacterium | reverse complement strand
CGTCAAGCTGGCCACCATGGCCAACTCGCCCCACGACAGCTTGCGGATGCTGCGCCTGATCAAAACCTCCGATCTGCCGATGGTCGGCATGTGCATGGGCGAGATGGGCACCCCGTCGCGGATTCTCGGCGGCCGATTCGGTGCGCCGTTTACCTATGCCACGTTCCATCACGAACGCGCCTTGGCCCCTGGGCAGTTGAGTTTCCAGGAGATGAAGGACGTCTACCATTACGACGCCATCAATCGCGAGACGAACGTCTATGCGGTGATCGGCGATCCGATCGGACACAGCCTCAGCCCGCTGGTCCATAACGGGGCCTTCCGCGCCGAAGGGATCAACGCCGTTTACATTCCGTTTCGCGTGCCGAAGTCGCAGTTGAAAAAGTTCCTCACCGACGCGCCGCTGTTCGGCATTCGCGGGTTGAGCGTGACGATCCCGCACAAGGAGACGTCGTTGCGGGTGGCGACCAAGCTCGATCGCGCGGCGCGTGAGATCGGCGCGGTCAATACGATCGTGTTCGAGAACAACGGCATGACCGGCTACAACACCGATTGCCGCGCCGCGATGGACAGCCTCGCCCAAGCGACCCCCGCCGCCGCCGAGGAGCAAGGTCTCGCCGGGCGAACCTGCCTGGTGCTGGGCGCCGGCGGCGCCGCCAGGGCGATTTGTTACGGGCTGAAGCGGCGCGGCGCCACGGTGGTGATCGCCTCCCGCACGCGCGAAAAAGCAGACAAACTGGCCGACGCGCTCGACTGCCAGGCGATCGATTGGTCCGCCCGCTCCAACAAGTCGTTCGACGTCCTCGTCAACTGCACCCCGGTCGGCATGCATCCCGATGTCGACGCGTCGCCGTTTGAAAGGCATCATCTGAAACCGTCGCACGTGGTGTTCGACACCGTCTACAATCCGGAAACCACGCTGCTGCTGAAGAACGCCCGCAGCCAAAGCTGCAAGATCGTCACCGGCCTGGAAATGTTCGTCCGTCAGGCGGCGCTGCAATTCAAACTGTTCACCGGCCATGCGGCGCCCGTCGACCTGATGCGCGACACCGTCCGCCGCGCCATCGGCCCGGCCAAGTATTAGTGGCTTCTGTTCACCATATCTTTCCGTCTTACCATCCTGCGTCGGAAGCCCCCAGAAGCCACACGACTTGCTAAGGAACGGCTCAAACATAACTTCCGTATTTGCTTCGCATTGTTGTATGTCGAACTCCAGGGCTTGTTTGAACAGAAGGCAACAGAGATAACGGAGAAACAAGGTCTCTGTTGCCTCAATACGGCTCTGTTTACTGACGAAGGACATTGTCGTGCATCATTTGTTCGCGAATGCTTCCGCGCTGACTCACGACGTTATCGGCGCTGCGATCGAAGTTCACCGGGACAAAGGGCCAGGATTGCTGGAGTCGATTTATGAGTGGTGTCTATGCAGGGAGTTTGATTTGAGGGGATTCTATTAGTGTCAGTAGTTCCAAGTTTCGAAGAAGAACATAGCTGGGGATGGTGCATCGTTAGCGATCAGCTATCAGCTATCTGCGAGTATCCTCGTCATCTGCGGACAACCACGCTGGGGCGTCCGCAGATTGCGCAGAAACACGCAGATGAAACTCGTCGAAACTTGGAACTACTGAGCGTAAGGTTCTTTCTGTAAAAGCAGGAACAAGCTTACCCATGGTGGAAGTCGACTGATCTTGCCAGGAGCCAGCCAGGAGTAAACTGAGTTGGAAGGAGGCAACAGAGATCCTCTTCTTCGTTCCCTC
>JBBDLY010000546.1:4289-10167 GCA_040878585.1 Pirellulales bacterium | reverse complement strand
CGCCGCGCGGCCGACGACGCGCCGCAAGAACACATAACCGACGACCACGGCATAGGCGAACAACAACACCGTTCGCACCGTCCGCGACGGCTCGAACAGCCAATCGACTGCCAGCGAAAACCAAAAAGCCAGCGAGGCAAAAATAATGCACCACGCGACGCCCTCGACCAGCACATAGGCGCGAATCATCCACCGCAGACGGTTCAAAGCGCCGTGGATGTCCCGATCGTAATCGGCGGGAGTCGTTTGTCGCGAATCGACGGTTGCCATAGGTTTCCTCAAGCCAGTTTGAATAGCCGACGCGTCAGCCATTCGGCGCATAGTAAGGTAGCGATGCCCAGCAGCATCCACTTCGCCCAGAAGGCGTCCCACAGGGGATTCGTATCGCCTTCAACCGGAGTGATCTCGGTGCGATCTTGTAATTGAGTCATAACGGCCGGTTCCCCGGAGGCGCCCAGCGCACTGCCGACCCCAAAGTAATATTGTCCGCCGGTCTCGGTGGCGATGCGGCGGAGCAGATCCTCTCGCAATTGCGGCTGCTGGCTTTCCAGGGCGCTGGCGGCCACCTTGAGCGACTTGCTCAGCGTTTCGTCGCTTTCCGGCAGCGGCAGCAGCAGTTCGTAATCCCCTTCGCGGCGCACGACCAACTGGCCGGTGAACATGCCGGGCCGCGTCTCGTCGGCCTTCAGTTCGATCGGCTGGCTGCGGCGATCGGGACCGACCGCGAACAGCGATACCGAACCGCCCCGAAACGGATCGCGTTGGGCGTTCTTCAGATGCGCCACAATCGGCACCGAATCGCCCAGGCCATATCGAGACTTCTCCACCAACAACACGTCCCCCCGCCGCGACCCACGCAGCAGCCGGCCCTGCGAAACGTGCCGCACGAGTTTTGTATAAAAGGCATCGAAGTGATCTGGATTCACTGCCCGCAGGCGCCACATTTCGCTGCTGCCCAGATAGAAAACTCGGCCGGAACCGTAGAAATGCCCCGCCATATAAACGGGGTTTTCCGCTTCGACGTTGGCCGCGTTGGCGTACACAACCGCCCCCGGCTTCGCGGCCGAGATCGGATAGGTACCGTACACGCCGTCGAACAATCGCCAGGCAAGTTCGCTTTCGTCTTGCGTGTTGCCCAACCAGAGAAACTCGGCCGTTTGCCCTTCTCGGGTGAAATCCAACTTACTGGGAACGGAAGTATCGCGTTGATCGAGCGCTGGCGCGGCACGCTGTTCGTAGAACTCCACCGGATAGAGCGCTCGCAACTTGTCGATTTTCTCTTGCCCGGCCAGTCGCGACTCTTGCGCCCAGCTATTGATCCGCATGCCGGCGAACACCGGCCCTGGTACCACGATCATTCCGCCGGCCTCCTCGGCCACCCATTGCTCCAGCAGGCCGACTTGCTGGTCGTTCAACGTGTTCCAGTTGGGATCGAACGCGACAATGCAATCGTACTCGTACAGTTCGTCCTTAGTGAGGGGGAAGTCGTCAAGGATCTTGTCGGCGTCTTGCGATACGTTGTCCAGCGCGCTTTGCAGGAAGACGTCGACAACGACTCCCTTGTCGCGTTGGAGTTGATTCCGCAGGAAGCGATACTCGCGCGACGGGCCGCCGGAAACTAGTAAAACCCTTGTCTTGCGATCGACCACGTCGACGCGGAACCGCTGCCGATTGTCTTCCTTGTCCTCGTCACCGGCGGCGCTTTCCACCGACAATTCGTAAGCATATTCGCCCGGAACCTCGATTCCCGGCACCTCGAAGTCCACGGCGACGTCTTCCCCGTCGGGGCCGAGATTAATCGTCTTGAGATCGAGCAATTCACCGGCAACTTCGCCCGGCTCGCTCAAGCTTTCCAGGGGAATCTGCTGCAATGAAACGCCGACCGGTTTGCCTGCCATCCCTTGCGCCTGCACGAAACCGGTGATACTGAAGTTGTCTCCCGGATAGGCGCGGACCGGCGCGGTGTAGTCGGACAGCCGCACGCTGATCGGTTGTTCGAGCGAGCCGATCCCGACCGTGTAGACCGGCACGCCTGCGTCGATCGCCTCGGCGATGGCGGTGTCGGCCCGTAGACCGGCGTTCTGACCGCCGTCGGACAGCACGAGGACTCCGGCCACGGGAGTGGCGCGCTCGTCGTGGATTACTTCGTAGATCGCCTGGCCCAGTTTGGTTTCGGCGCCGCTGGCGACCAGCGACTCCGTCCAATCGATCTCGATCGCCTCCGGTTCAGTTGTTTCTCCATCTTCCGCTTCAACCGCGGCGTCGCTTTGCTGAAGGTCTTGCTTGGCGCCGACAATTTCCAGCACGTCGGGCTTGTTGGGCTGGTCGACAAAGCGCGCCACGAAAATCGCCAGCATGACCAGACCGACGGCGCCGACCACTAGCGAGGGAATCGGACTACTGGCCGAGGAGCGGAGCAAGAACCAGCCCGCCCCACAGGCGGTGATCAATAGCGAGATTCCAATCATCATCAGTGCATCGCGAGCCGCATTGATCGCAGCTTGCGTGGCCTGGTCTGGCTCGCGATTGAGCAATTCCGGATCGGTCGGCGCGACGCGCGCATAGGAAGCCAGCGTAATCGGCTTCTCGTGTTGGTCGAAGCGATAGACCACCACGTCGTGCTTTTCGCGCAGTTCCTCAATGAACCGGCTCTCGCCGAATGTCTTGACAACCTGCTCGATGCGGCTGGGACTGCCGGCGCTAAGGGTTCCCTCGCCGTCGCGACGTTCCATGCTTTGACTGGTATCGGCCAACACCAACACCCGCGAGTTGCGCACCACCTCGCGCTTGGTGCGATACTGCGGTTGCAGGTAGATCGCCAGCAGTCCGGCAACCGCCAACAGACGCAAGGTAATCAAGAACACCGCGCGGCGACCGCCCAACTCAATACAGTCGAGCAGGTACATGCCGATGACAAACCAGCCCATCACCAGCAACACGACGACCGGGAGAATCCAATCGGTGTACGATTGGATTCGGCCCAACTCGAAGGCGGTGGTGGTCGACGTTTGTGCGAATAAGGCCAACTGATGAACCATCAGCGGCTACCTCCTTTCAACGGCGGATGGAAGCTCGCCGAATAGGCCAAAAGTTGTTCGCCAATCAGCAACAGGATCAGCAGTATAAAGAAACGCCAGTCTTCGCTGACATTGAAACCGGCCTGGCTCTCGCTGGGACCGGCGAATTCCGCCGATCGGTGATACTCGAAATCGACTCCGTCGATCGAACTCGCCAAGTCGGAGGGACTGCTAATCTCCAGATCCCCTTCGGCGGTTGCCACATTGACCGCGAACCGGCGGACGTCCTCCTCTCCGTCGATCCGAGTGAGCAAAGCCTCGTAAACGCCGGGGCGCCCCGTGCCGGTGAACCGCGCCTCGCGAAGACGCGATTCCGTTTCGCTGTCGATCGCCTTTTCCTCGATCGTGCGGCGAACCGCGCCGCGACCCGGCGCGGTAAAGGCTACTCGCGGATCGTACATTTCGCGAGCAAAGTCGATTCGTAGCGGCGAACCCACCGCAAGCTGTCCGTCGAACGATCGTCCCGCGGAGAGGTAAGACTGTAGCTCGAGCATCGTAATCACGAAGGTCGGGTTGCCGCGGCCCCAGTTGTTCCAGTCGGGCGAGGCGGTCGTCAGCACCGCAATGGCCCGCCCTTGCCCGAATTTCCGTTCGATCATTAGCGGGGCGCCGCCGCGGACAGTGGCGATCACCTGTGTATTGTCGTCGTCGGCCGCTTTCCAGCCGGCTGGGACCGAGAAATATCGATCGATCAACACCAGATTCAAGAAGCTGTTGCGGCTGCCGCCAAACGTCTTGGCAAAGATGGGATGGGTCAAATCGACTTGAAGGTCCGGCCCCGCTTGCGAGGAAGTATCAAGATAAACCGGCGCTCGAAGTGGAGCGGGGAAAAACCCTTGGCCGTCGGCGTAAAGCTGCTTGTTCACAAAATCGGCGCTCGTATCCTCGCCGGCAAAGTACACCACGCCGCCCCCTTCGGCCACGTAGCTGTTCAATGCGCGCACTTCGTCGTCCGAGAGCGAGCGAATGTTCAACAAAAAGATCGTCTGGAAGCCTGCCAGCGGATTCTCTCGCAAAAAGCTCGGCGCTTCGATCCGCGGGCTGAGGCCGGTTCGCACTCGCTGCGCCGGCGACAGCGCCAGCGCCAGCAGCTTGCCCGCGTAACTGTCGACTAGTCCGTCGACAATCAACACCGGCGCTTCCGGCAGCACGCGAACAACAGCGTATCGTTCGTTGTCGACCTCCAGGGCGTCGGCGTCGAGTCGGGCGACGACTTGATGGTCGCCGGCCGTTTGAAACGTTACGCGAAACGTCTTGCGTAGCGACTGTCCCGGTGCGATTGCATCGAATGCGACCGCGGGCAAGGAATACGATTGCGGTTCGCCACGACTATCCGCAGCGTTCGTTTGGCTTGCCAGTTGCAAGTTCAAGTCGCGGATGGGTTCGCTGGAGAAGTTGGTCACCTCGACCTCCACTTCCAAGGGAACTCCCGCCGCGTGGACGCCCGGCACGGGACGCAGATCGGTCACCGCCAGGTTGGCCTGTCGATTGTCGACCGTGCTGACAAAATGAATCTCCGCTCCCAACTCGCGAATCCGAGCCAGTTCTTGCGCCAACACATCCGGGTTGCTCCACTGATTGCGTCGAAAGTCCGACACCAGGTAGACGACTGTCTTTTCGTCTTCGCCAAGGGCAAGATCGTGACCGATCGACTTGAGGGCTTCCAACGGGTCGGCCGGCAGGTTGGTCGGCTCGAATGATTTGGTCGAGTTTTCGAGTTCCACGAGCAAGGCGTCGTTGACTCGGCGTCGGCGGAAAGTCTCCGTCTCTGGTGCGCCTCCCGCTGGGGAGGCATCGGTGTCCGACGTCTGGTTGTCATCCGCCACGGCGTCGACTGGCTGGGTCGGTTCCGGCGCATCGTCGACGGGGTTGGAGATGGCGTTGTTCTGCACGTCCGATTCCCGCCGGGCGGCCTCGGAGAACCGCACCAGCGAGAAAGCTTGCTCGGTCGGTTGCGCGGCCGCCTGCCCGACAATGTTACGAACCACCTCCACTCCCCGATCGAATACCGTGCCGTCGTCGTGCCGATCCTGCGTGGAATAGCTGTCGTCGAGCAACACCACGTGATGCACCTTGGAACCACCGAACATTTTGCTCCACTGGTCGGGCAGCACCAGACCGGCCAGCAGCAGCAAGATCAGCGCCAGCGCCGCCATGCGCGCCAACAGCAGCAGCAACTGCTTGAAACGGATGTAGTTGCGATTGCGTTTTTGGCTGGCGAGCAAGAACTCCATCGCCGCCCACTTCACCTTTTTATGGCGAAGCAAGTTAATCAGATGGATGATCACCGGGGCGCTCAGCAGCGGCACCACGATCCACCAGCTAGTCAGTGCAGATTGAATGAAAGACATATGTATTTCTCAAATCCTAAATCCGAAATTAGGAATTCTCAGTTCCGGTGGTGCATTCCAAGTCGATTGCTCAGGTAGGTCGCCAAGGCGGCGTCCAGCGGCGCGCTGGTGCGGATCAAGGCGTAATCGCAGGCGCTGTTGGCGCAGCCGCGGCGGATCTCATCAAGGTATTCCTCCAACGCTTCCATATAACCTTCACGCAGCGCGCGTGGATTGCAGGAGAGATGCTCGGGCAGTTCCAGCCCCTCGAAACGAGTCGGACCGCTGAAGGGAAAGTCCAACTCGTCGTCGTCCATGATGTGAAACACCATCACGTCGTGGCCCCGCTGTCGCAGCAGCTTAAGCCCTTTGATCAGCGACTCGCGCTCGGTGAGCAGATCGGAAATTAAGATCACCATGCCCCGCCGCGGGAACGTTTCGGCCGCTTTGCGGAGAATGGTCCCCATGTCG
>JBBDLY010000546.1:0-4189 GCA_040878585.1 Pirellulales bacterium | reverse complement strand
CATGCCCCGCCGCGGGAACGTTTCGGCCGCTTTGCGGAGAATGGTCCCCATGTCGGTCTTGTCGGCCGGTTCGGCAACATTGAGCGATTCGATGATCGCATGCAGATGATTCCGCCTTGAAGCGATCGGTATCTCGGCGCGCACCTTTTCGTCAAAGGCCAGGCAGCCCACGGCGTCCTGCTGCCGCAACAACAGATGCGCCAAGCTGGCCGCGACCGTGCAACCGTATTCGTACTTGTTCATCGGGCCGCTGCCGTAGCGCATGCTGCCGGAGACATCGACCAGCAGCGTGCAGCGAAGGTTGGTGTATTCCTCGAACTGCTTGACATAGAACCGGTCCTGCTTGGCCCACACTTTCCAGTCGATGTGACGGAGATCGTCGCCGGCGACATATTCGCGGTGCTGCAAAAACTCCACCGACTGGCCGAAGTAGGGACTTCGGTGCATGCCGGAGAGAAAGCCTTCCACGATATGCCGGGCGCGGACTTCCATCCGCTGGATGCGGCGGATCGCTTCAGGATGCAAAAATCTTTTGGAATCGGGCATCGGAGGTCAATTCGTCTTCTTTGGAAGGAGTGGTTTCAACAAGCTTCTCGATCAGATCATCCGCCGTGACGCCTTCGCTTTCGGCCGCGAAGCTCAGCACGATCCGATGCCGCAGAACCGGTTTGGCCAGCGTGGCGATATCCTCGGTCGAAACATGGGTGCGACCGTGCAGCAAGGCCCGAGTCTTGCCGCCGAGGATCAAGAACTGCACGGCCCGCGGGCCGGCTCCCCAGGTGGCGTGTTCCTGATAGAAGTCCGGCACGCCTGGTTCGCCGATCCGGGTCTGCCGCACCAGGCTCAACGCATAGCGAATCACGTGGTCGGAAATGGGCACTTCACGGACGACTCTTTGCAGATCGACAATCTCGTCGGCGTTAAGCACCGGCACGATGTGATCGATCTGTGTCGTCGTGGTGCGGCGAGCCACCTCGAATTCCTCGTCGAACTTGGGGTACTTGACGTAAACCTTGAACATGAACCGATCCTGCTGTGCTTCGGGCAGGGGATAGGTTCCTTCCTGTTCGATTGGATTTTGCGTGGCCAGCACGAAAAACGGATCGGCCAGCGGATGACGCGTGCGGCCGACGGTGACTTGCCGCTCTTGCATCGCCTCCAACAGAGCCGCCTGCGTCTTGGGAGGCGTACGGTTGATTTCGTCCGCCAGCACCACGTTCGAGAACAGCGGACCTTCCAGAAAGCGGAACTCACGGTCTCCCGTCGAGCGATTGTCTTGGATCACTTCGGTGCCGGTGATGTCCGCCGGCATCAGGTCGGGCGTGAACTGAATGCGGCTGAAGCTCAAGTCGAGCGCCCGGCTGAGTGTGCTGATCAACAGTGTCTTGGCAAGCCCCGGCACGCCTTCCAGCAGGCAATGGCCACGAGCGAACAGCGAGATGAGCAGCTCTTCGATCACCTCGTCCTGACCGACGATGACCTGGGAGAGCTGTTCGGTAATCTTTTCCCGGGCGGAACTCAGTTTTTCAATCGCTTCGGTGTCTTGGAATTCTTGATTCATTGCGAGCGGACTTTCTCTAGGGTTTAACCAAACAGACTGGACGTTACCGCTGGTAGATCGGCAGCGCCGCTTTATCGAGTTGAAGAATGACCAGGTTCAGCGCGGTCGTATAAACCGGACCGTACGATCCCTGGGACCAAAAAGCTTCCTTGCCGTCGTTCGAGACTTCCGTGTAGAGCTTGTTGACGACCGCTTCGTAATAGTCGTCCCAATCGTCGTCGCCCTGTCGATACATGACCTGGCCGTAATAGTAATGCGCGTAATGCCAGTGGCCGAAACTCTGATTGTTGATGTTGCCTAAGTGCTTCTTGCTGTAGTCGAGCATCCGCGGCACGTAGTCGTTGTCGTACTCGCCGGCGTTGAACAAGCAGGCGATCGCCGCGGCGGTGATGGCCGGCCGCCCTTGTCCGCCCCGCGAGTTGTATTGCACGCCTCCCTCGTCGGTCGTACAGCGTTGAATATAGGCGATCGCCTTGTCGATCACTTCCTTCGGTACGGCGATGCCCGCGTTGCGGCAGCCGCGCAACCCCTGCACCTGCGTGATGGTGGTCGAGCCTTCGTCGAAGTTGTTGCCGTCTTTGGCGCTGACGTAGCCCCAGCCGCCGGCAGGCGTTTGCGCTTCGCCGGTAAACTTGACGGCGCG
This sequence comes from Pirellulales bacterium, assembly GCA_040878585.1. Taxonomy (GTDB): domain Bacteria; phylum Planctomycetota; class Planctomycetia; order Pirellulales; family UBA7805; genus JBBDLY01. Next base: position 1,985 of record JBBDLY010000546.1, on the reverse strand, counting down.
GGTGAGCACGTCAATCAATTCTTCGCGCCGCTGGCGGTCTTCTTCTTCCCCCAGCACTTGCGAAAGGAACAGCATCGAAAAGCCGTGCCCGTAGGTGTAGCGATTGTCCGTCTTGGCGTCGCCGATCAATCCGTTGGGATTGCTGCGGCTGACCAGGTAGTCGACCGCGCGGCGAATGTTCTTGCTATATTTGCCTTGCGTGGTGGTCGACCCGTCGGCCAGCAGCGCCGTGCCGGCCAGCGCGGTCATGGCGGTGGGATAGCGAGAACCGCTGTCCTGCCAATGTCCAATGCGGGATTGCCGCGCCGCCAGCCAATCGAGCGCGTTGTCGACCACGCCGTCGATCTTGCGGCTAGCCGGATCGGCCCCCGCGCCGACGCTGGTCCACGACAAAATGACGAGCGCCGCCATGGGCATGACGAGTCGTGAGAATCTACTCCGTACTCTCATGATATTCATCCGCAATTGAATTTTCTAAATCCCTGCTTGAACAACCCGTCGTCCGCGACGGGTTATCGCTGATAGATCGGCAAGGCCGCTCGATCAAGCTGCAGAATGGTCAGGTTGATGGCCGTCGTGTAAACCGGGCCGATGTACCCCTGACTCCAGTATGCTTGGTCGCCACTTTTTGTCGCGTCGGCGATAATTTTTCCGGCTACCTTCTCCTGATAATCGGCCCAATCCTTGTCACCCTCGCGATACATCACCTGGGCGTAGTAGTAATGGGCGTAATGCCAGTGCCCGAAACTCTCGTTGTTGATGTTGTTGAGGTTGGTCGTGCAGTATTTGAGTACCCGCGGAACATACTCGTTGTCGTATTCTCCAGCGTTGAACAAGCAGGCGAGCGCTGCTGCGCTGATCGCCGGCCGGCCGCCGCCGCCTTGGCTGCTATATTGCACGCCGCCGTCGGGCAATGTGCATTTCTGGATGTAGCCGATCGCCTTGTCGATAATTTCCTTGGGAACGTTGATGCCCGCGTTGCGACAGCCGCGCAGGGCCTGCACCTGGGTGATGGTGGTTGAGCCTTCGTCGAAATTATTGCCGTCTTTAGCGCTGACATAGCCCCAGCCGCCAGCCGGTGTCTGTGCCTGTCCTGTGAAAATCACCGCCCGGCTGAGTACGTCGACCAGTTCCTTACGGCGGCTTTCGTCTTCTTCCTCACCGAGAACTTGGGAAAGAAACAACATCGCGAAGCCGTGGCCGTAGGTGTAACGGTCATCCGACTTGGCGTCGCCGATCAGTCCGTTCGGATTGGAGCGGCTGACGACGTAATCGACTGCACGGCGAATGTTTTTGCTGTATTTGCCTTGCGTGGTCGTCGATCCTTCGGCCAGCAGCGCCATGCCGGCCATGGAAGTCATGGCGGTGGGATAGCGACCGTCGTTGGCCCCCCAATGTCCGATCCGCGATTGTTGACCAGCCAGCCATCGCAGTCCGGCCTCGGTGATTTGCCTGCCGTCGTCGCGCCCATCCGCTGCTCTTGGGGTGACGGCGACCATCAACGCGCAGAACATCGCCACGACCACTGCGCGGAGGGTCCAACGCCTCTCACGAATTCGCGAGTTGACGCAAGGTTGCATCATATAAGTCTGCTCCGTTGGGAAGATTTTTAAGTACCGGGAACCCGTCGCGCCGCCACTTGAGCTGCCAAGCTAATGTTTCCGCGCCGCACGGTTATCCTTCGCAGGGGATCCGAAAAAGTACAATCCGCGGCCGTTGCCCGCCTGCCGATTGCTTCCGCCACCGCTAGTCGTCGTCGAATTGCTCCGGCCCAAAGGGGTCCTCCACGGCCTGCTCGGCGGCCGGAATGGCCTGCTTCATGCGAATCTCCAGGTTTGCCGGCAGCGAAGATTCTCCGGCAACTTGTCGGCCGATCGCCCGAAACAAGGCGCTGCCCACCTTTTGGAAAGTGTTGTCGTTATCAGCGGAAAGCGAATTTCCCGGCGGCCCTGGGGGAATGGGCTTGCCGGTAAACGAGAGAGTGA
>JBBDLY010000545.1:0-1760 GCA_040878585.1 Pirellulales bacterium | reverse complement strand
TTGTTGCTCGCGCTGTGGGGATTTCGCAAGTATCGCCGGAAACGCTGGTTTTGAATCACTGGGTTGGAATTGCTGCTAGTCAACGGGACGCGAAGTGCGGTACAATGACGGGATCAAATACGGCCGGGATACTTTGACCGAAACAAGCAACTTGCGCACAAGGGGATTGGCGAAATGTGGGAAGTAGCTCAAGGCAGTTCGACGCTTGTCGGCAGGGTGTTGCTAGTGCTCATTTTCCTGTTGAGCGCATTGGGTAACAAAATTCCGAATTTTTCGGCCACCGCCGAGCAGATGGCGGCCAACGGGGTTCCGCTTCCCAAGGTCGCCCTGGTCGGCGCTATTGTGTTTCTGATCCTGGGAAGCCTCTCGATCATTGTCGGCTACAAGGCCCGCTACGGGGCTGCGCTGTTGCTTATTTTCTTGATCGCAGCAAGCTTTTACTTTCATGATTTCTGGAGCTATGCGCCGGACACCCACTACATCCTCAGCACCGACCGGATGATCCGTCGGCAGGTCGCACAAATGGAACTCATTCACTTCATGAAAAACATGGCCCTAATGGGTGCGATGCTGATCATCATGGCCAACGGCTCCGGCGTGATGAGCCTCGACAACTGGCATCCCAAGGAGAAAAACCCCTGAGGCGTCTAACCACGGCCCGTGTGGCCGAACGCCCATCCACACTGTAGAATCGCGTTTTCAGACAACCGTTCCGAAGACGAGCGAGCTTCGCGCGGAGCGAAATGCCACAGTGCCGGGGCAATTTCCACGATGTGGATGATCTTTCAATTCTCAACGCTGCTGACGGTTCTCCATATCGTCATTGCCATGACGCTCTCGATTCGCGTTATCATGCGGCGGCCCGCTACCGGCGTCGCGCTGGCTTGGGTGCTGCTGGTCTCCGCCGTGCCATTTGTCGGCGCGATTGTCTACTTGTTGGTGGGCGAGCGGCGCGTCGGATTGCGGCGCGCCAAGCGGTTGGCCGAGCTGCGCGTCGACTATTCCAAGTTGGTCGAGATGATCGAGCAGCGGGCCACCGCCGTCGTCGATTGGGACCGGCATCAGCCGGTGGCCCGCGGAATGGATCGGCTGGGACGGGCGCTGGTCGGCTTTCCGACGGTGGCCGGCTGCGGAGGCACGCTGTACTGCGATGCGCATGAGATCCTCGAGGCGATTGCCAACGACATCCGCGGCGCCGAGAAAAGCGTGCTGATGGAGTTTTACATCTGGAACGAGGGCGGACTGGCCGACGACGTCCTCGAGGCGTTGATGCAAGCCGCGCGGCGCGGCGTCAGTTGCCGCCTGTTGGTCGACGCCCTAGGAGGCCGCCCCTGGTGGAAAGGCGATCAGCCGCAGCAGTTGCGTGAAGCCGGCGTGGCGGTGGAAGCGGCGCTGCCGGTCGGCATTTTTCAGACGCTAGTCGGCCGCAACGATCTGCGGCTGCATCGCAAGATCGTGGTCGTCGACGGCCGCGTCGCCTGGACCGGCAGTATGAACCTGGTCGATCCACTTTTTTTCAAGGTCGACGCCAATGTCGGCCAATGGATCGACTGCATGCTCCGCGCCGAAGGCTCCGTCGTGATGCCGCTGGCGATGACCATGATCGGCGACTGGCTGCTGGAGACGGGCGAATCGCTGGAAGAGATCATCCGCAGCGCCAAGCTGACCTACGTCGCCCCCAAGGGGGAAGGCGACATGCAGGTGATTCCCTCCGGCCCCGGCGAAACGGACGACGCCATCCTGCAGATGATGTTGTCAAC
>JBBDLY010000544.1:0-10197 GCA_040878585.1 Pirellulales bacterium | reverse complement strand
TCTCCGCCCGGAACAATTCCGCGACGTCAACGGAAAACCCATCCAGCAGTCGCGAGGCCGCCTGCTCGCCAAGGCCGAAGCGACCATGCTCGCGGTAAAGCCCTTGGTCCAATGCGAGGACGGTGACTTGGGACTCCTGCGGATCGACAATCCAATAAAACGGCCAAGGACCGGTTCCAGCCATCCGCATTGTAGCTACTAAAAGCGCCGCAATCGATAGTTAGTACATCTTGCGCCTGCTGAGGCTAGTCGTGGTCGGTGGATCTGACGTTGGCAATCGCTCTGTAGCAGCGTAAAATGAATTGATGGGAGCACAAGAGTGGCTTGACGTGAGACCGGCTATGAAAACCCAAGAGCAGACACGAACTGAATTGCTCACCCAACTCGCCGAATTGGGCGAGCGACGTCCCGAATGGCGGTTCGGGCAGTTGCTGGCCAATATTGCTATGGCGGCGGGCCGTACTCAGGCTAGCGCCGTCTGGGACTTGGAAGACGCCGAAGCACTCCAAGCCGCTCAAGACTTGAAATGGAAATTAGCCTCGTAAATCAGGCGGATTTTGACTTGCTCGTCGATGAGTTCTTTGCGACGGACCGAGAATCAATTGAGAAGGGCATGGTGGAGATCGTCCCATGAGTTTAAAGAGTCAACGCGAACTGGATATCACCCGCGAAAAGCTTCGACGGCTCGAAGAACGCTACGCCGCCTACACCAAGCAAGAGGCCCGCCATGGCCACGCCAGCGATTTGAGCAGACAATCGCTGAAGCGATTGATCAACCAATTGAAAGAAGAAATCGCTCGTTTCGAAGCGCATATTATCCCTGGTGCCAAGTAGCACAAAGGCTGCCAGTTCGCTGTGCGGTGTTGGTTAGCAGGATTGTTTGCTTAGTTCGATTCAATCAACTCGATCATCGCCTCGCCGCTGGCGCGGCCGATGCGCGTGAACCAGATGGCGCTGCCGAGGTAGTGGTAGGCGTGGTCGCCCCCGGTCTTCTGCCACTCCTCAAACCGGTCCTTCCAGTGCGGATAGAGTTCCTCTGCCGCCTTGTCGACCAGCGGAGCGGTTTCTATGGCCTTTACCGTGCCGGGGAACTTGCTCTCCATCTTCTTCTGCGCCGCGTTGATGATGGCTCGCGGCGAGTCGGCCTCGATCGGCGTTGACCCGTGCTGGCCCATCAGGCCGGTGACGACCGGCAGGTCCGGCGCACCCAGATCCTTGCGGACATCTTTAATCAGCGCCTCGAAGTTGTCCTCGTACTCGAGCCATCGATCTTGATACTGGTCGTTCCAGCCTTGGAACCAGAAGAAGCCGGCCAGTTCGAGCTTCTTGCCCGCCAGTTCGGGGAACAGCGTCTCGTAGTTGGCCTGAACTTGCTTCACCTCGTCGAACATGTTTTGATACGACTTGCCGTAGGGTGCCTTAATATCGTCCATCGTCGGCAGCGGCTTGATTACGCGCTGTTTGCCTTCGGCAATCAGCTCGCGCGACCTGCGGTTGAAGTTTTCCGTTTGCAGGATGCGGAGATCAAGCTCCTTCTGCAGCGCCTCCTCGGTCGGCGGATTGCTCGGCGGGCGGAAGTTGGTGTGCAACGAATGCCCGCCCCAGGCCGTTTTAATGAGCAGCACCGGCTCGTCGAAGTGCTCGCCCAGCACGTAGCCGAACTCATACTCCGGTCCGGTTCGCCCGCCGGAGCCGTAGCCGAGGGTCAGCTTGCCGTGGCGGTTGCCGTACTTGATGAACACGTCGTCACGCTCGATCCATTCGTCGCCGTCGCGGAGGTGGGCGAAGAAGTCGGCCGTCTTGGCTTCGGTCGCCTGGTGGTCGAACAGCTTGTTGGGCGCTTTGCCTTCCATGTTGGACTGGCCGGCAAGAATGAACACCTTGACCGTCCCTTCGTCCGCCATGCTTATGTTGGCGGAGGGGAGCAGCAACGCGGGCACAAGACAAAAAAGACGGAATACAAAGTTGTTCATGAGGTCTCCAAAGGTCGATGTAATAGTTTGTTCGTGTCTTCGAGTTTCATCTGCGTGGTTCTGCGTTATCTGCGGACGCCCCAGCGTGATTGTCCGCAGATGACGCGGATACGCGCAGAAAGTGGCAGTTGTTCCAAGTTCTATGTTGTCAACGCCCTGATATCTTCAGTGGTGGCGACGCTCTCTGCCAGCGATCAGCTAGTTCTTCGTCGAAACTCGGAACTGCTGAATTTGCTTTGCCGGAACCTAGTATAGTCGTTCTGACTGACGGCGACAAATTTGGACAGCTAATCGGGGATAGTCGCAACCTGCCGATGCCGCCGTTGCTTCATGTAGGCCAGCCGCTGCTGATGTTCCTCATCGAGCTGGGCGGCCCGCTCGGCCGACTCCGGCAACGTGTAGGGCTGGATGTAATTGATTTACTGCTGGGTTTCGTGCGGAGTTTCGCTTTCCGGATCGCGCAGTTCCCAACCGGCGGGACAGGTGGAGGCCAGGAAGGTACCTCGCTCGCTGCAGAGCCGCTCGAACTCGGCCGTCGACTTGACCTGAGGTGCTTCTACCTATGATTGTCCGCCAGCGGCGATGGATTCATCCGGAAAAAGGAAATTTTTCAACTCTTCAGCCGTCTGAAACAAAACTCTTCTCCCTCAGAGGCTGTGGAAAAATTGACTTGACGCAGGGGTCGCCACCACAACATCAGCCGCACCGCGCTAGCGGCCGGTTTTTTGCGCTAACCGGGGGCTAGCGCCCTGCGGCTGATGTTTGATGCCGATTTTTTCACAGCCTCTGAGGGAGAAGGGTTTTGCTTCCGTCTGCTGCCCTACTTGCAAGCAAAACAAAAAAGGCTGCGTGCCGAAGCACGCAGCCTTTCGCCTAATTCCAATGCTCGTCGGGCAATGCACTCGCCGACGGATCGGTCGGGACAATGGTCCCAACCTACGGTCAGCTTACATCCAGAATCTCGTAGCCCTTGCGCTTGTCGCGGGCGAAGAACTTGGCGGCTTCGTCGTCGCCGGTGATCTTCTCGGCCTTCGGATCCCAGTTGATTACGCGATTCAACCGCGCCGCAATCGCGGCTAGGTGACAAGCGCTCATTGCTTGCACGTGCGAGTAGACGTCGGACACTGGCAGGCCCCCTTCGCGGATGCAGCGATAGAAGTTGTGCTTGTGCCCTTCGTGCGGTTTTCCCTTGTACAGGGCCTGTACGTCCTCGTCGGTGTACTTGCCTTCGTCCCAGTTCTCTTCGATGGGCTGGCCGGCGATCTTGCCGCGATTGACGAACATCTTGCCCTTGGTCCCTTCAAACAACACGCCGTTGTCGCTGCGGCTGTCGATGACCATCTCCACGCCATCGTCGAACAGACACTTGATGGCGAAGTCGTGCGACGTGTTGTACTTGTCGTCTTCGGTCGGATAGCCGTTCTCGAACGGCACCGGGTGCTTGGCGTCGGTTCCGTCGATGGTGGTCGGCCCTTGGCCTTCGCCGTTACGATTCAACGCCCACAAGGCGATGTCGACATGGTGCGCGCCCCAGTCGGTGAACTTGCCGCCGGAGTACTCGTACCACCAGCGGAACTGGTAGTGGCCGCGCTTCTCGCGATAAGGCACCTTCGGCGCCTGCCCCAGCCACATCTCCCAATCGAGTTCCGACGGCGGCTCGGCGATCGGGAATGGGCCGCCAGTCGGACTGCCGTTGATGCCAACAGTCACCTTCTTGATATCGCCCAGCAGACCCTTTTGCACCATGTTCACTGCCCGCATGAACTTGCCGCGGTCGCTCCGCTGCTGCGTGCCGATGAAGAACACCAAGTCCTTGTGCTTCTGACACGCCTTGCGGATGAGTTGGTTTTCTTCCAGCGTGAGCGTGAGCGGCTTCTGGCAGAAGACGTGCTTGCCCGCTTCCAGCGCCTCGACGGCGATCTTCACGTGCCAATGGTCGGGCGTGACGATGCTGACCACGTCGACGTCGTCGCGGTCGAGTACCTTGCGGTAGTCGCCATAGCTGTCGGCTTTGCCCTTGCCGATGTTGCCCGCTTCCTTTGCGCGGTCGGCATGCCGCGAGTCGACGTCGCAGACCGCCACAATATCGCCAAAGCCGGCATGGCCCCGCGCGTCGCCAGTGCCCATGCTGCCAACGCCGATGCAACCGATTTGCGGCCGGTCGTTCTTGTCTTCGTTGGCAAACGCCTTTTGGGTCCAAGGGAAGTAGGGAACGGCCACTGCTCCGGCGGCGCCCAATGCGGTTCCCTTCAGGAAGCCGCGTCTTGTTGTCGTATTGTGAGGCATGAAAACGTCTCTCCATTTAGGTTGAACAAACCACTCGCTCGGCCAGTCGAAGCCGCCGATATCCGAGTCCTGCAAGCGCAAACATCCATTGTGCGCGCGGCAGGGGGGCGTTTGCAAGCATTTTATGGAGTAACTTTTGCGTCCCACCGTTGGGGTGCGGCGGCTCCTGCCGAGCCATGCCAGCCAGGACGATGTGCGATCACTCTAGCTGTTGGGCGATCAAAATGACGACACTCCGTTCATTAACCGCGGATTCGGCCCACGCAGAAAGGGCCACGCGATCGACAAGGCACGGGTTGTTTTCCGTCCGGTACGATAATTGCTCCCTTAAATCGACTTGCTCATTCCGTTGGTCGATTCGTTGCCAAAGGTCCCTCCGTGGCTGAGGCTGCCAGCCTCCGCCGGCATGCCGCGTAACTTTAAGGAGATAAGAAGGATGTTCATTTCACAATCAAGAAATCTTAAGTCGGCGTTGGTCGCCGTTGCCGTCTGCACGGTTGTCTGGAGTACCTCGTCGCCCGTCGCCGCCCAACAGGGCGGGGTCGACAATTTGCTGGACGCGTTCGACTCCGCGGAAGGCGACGGCGCCGGCTACGTCGAGCTGACGCGCGGTCCGGTTCACGAGGCCTTCGCCGAGCAGGTTAGTCTCGATCCGAAGCCGGGCGTTATCGTGACCAATGCGCCTCCCCAGTCTGTCGAAGAAATACCACCCGAAAATCGGCCGGCGGACGACTCCTCCGGGCAGGGGTGAACCTGGCGATCGCGCGCCCAGCGTTCGCGGCCGATCGGGCGGCGATTCGCGGCCCACGGGTCGATTCGGTGCGCTTCGCGAGATTCCAGACGTTCCCGACGACACCCGAGCCGCACCGACCGGCCGGCAGAGAGGCGAATCGGCAGTTGACCGCCCCCAGACGCGCGGCCCAGGTAGCGCCGCTGATCGAGGAGCCGAGCGCGGACGCAGCGATCGCGGGGGGAAACCACAAGAAGCCCCGAAACGCGAAGCGGCCGATCCCTCGGTCAAAAAACCTGTCGACAAGGCGCCGCTGGACGAGGAAGACTAACCCAAGTTCTCCGTTTTGCACCACCGCGGCGGCGCCGGTTGGCGTGGTGGCGCCGACGCTCTTAGCCGCGGGTGAATACACCCACGGCCCTCACAGCGCCGCCGGCCGTCGCGGCTAGACAGTACGCTTGCGGCCGATGCGCTGAGGCGCGACCAAACGGCTATGACGCCGCACAGTGCCCCCGGTGTGTTCACCGGGGGCTAAGTGGTTGGTGGCTGCTGCCATTGCGGCGGCGATCCGCGGGCCGCGGGTCGCTGGAACGAGGCGACGTTGTTGACTCCGAAGCAGAAGCATTCTTTCACTGCACAAGCTGCGTAAGCCATTGCTTTTCGTGTTGCGAGACGGGACAATGGAGCCTTACCTCACACCCTTGGAGAATCCATGTCATTCGCTCATCTGTTTACTGCCGGCGTGATCCTACTATCTGTTCTCTCGCACCACTGCCAGGCCGAACATCGGGTCATTATGCAGGGCAACAACAAGCTCGCCATCGTCGATGCCGACGGCAACGTTGAATGGGAGATGCCGTGGGGCGCCATTCACGACATCCATGTGCTCGACAACGGCCACATCATGGTGCAGCAAAACATGCGGAAGGTGGTGGAGATCGACCCGAAGACCAAGCAGATCGTGTGGTCTTACGACTCCGCCAAGGAGAACGGCAACGATGGCAAGCGGGTAGAGGTCCACGCCTTCCAGCCGCTGGCCGACGGGCGCGTGATGATAGCCGAGTCGGGACCGGCCCGGATCATCGAGATCGATCGCGACGGCAAGATCCACCAGGAAATCAAGCTCAAGGTCGACAATCCGCATCCCCACCGCGACACGCGGCTGGCCCGCAAGCTCGCTAGCGGCAACTATCTCGTCTGTCACGAGGGTGACGGTGTGGTTCGTGAATACAACAGCCAGGGCGAGGTCGTCTGGGAATTCAAGGTGCCGTTGTTCGACAAGCCCCGCCGCGGCGGCCATGGTCTTGAGGCGTTCGGCAACGCGGTCTTCGGCGCAGTGCGGCTGAAGAACGGCAACACGCTGATCGCCACCGGCAACGGGCATAGCGTGCTGGAAGTCGACGCCGACGGCGAAATCGTCTGGCAGCTCCACCAGAACGACCTGCCCGAGATCGCGCTGGCCTGGGTCACCACGCTGGAAGTGCTGCCCAACGGCAATTACATGATCGGCAATTGCCACGCCGGCCCGGACAACCCGCTGCTGGTCGAGATCGAACCGAAGTCCAAGAAGGTCGTCTGGACGTTCGACCAATTCGAGCGGTTCGGCAACTCGGCGCCGAACTCGCAGGTGTTGGGGCTGGAAGGGGAAGTGATTCGATAGGCGTTAAGTACGACAATTTCGGACATGCCGGGATAACTCGCCCAATCTCGAATGCCTGGGCGCCGCGCACTTCCCTGGTTTGACAGGCGCTGCTTTGCTACGCTAGTCAAATGCCCGTCGCCATGGAACAACCCGCCTTTGCCCACGTCGCCTGCCAGCGATGCGGCTGCCTCTGCGACGATTTGCAGGTGCAAGTCGCCGCAGGTCAAGTACGTGCGACCGCCGGCGGATGTCACATTGCCGAGCCGTGGTTTGCCGGACTTTCCCATCAAACCGATCAGCCGGCGGCCGTCGCCGGTCAAAGTGGTCCGCTCGAAGTGGCTTTGCAGGCCGCCGCCGCGATCCTGCGGGAATCGTCCGCACCGCTTATCTACGGCCTGGCAGGTTGCGGCAGCTCCGCGGCCCGATCGGCCGTGGCGTTGGCCGATGCGATCGGCGCTACGATCGACCTCGCCGGGGGGCGTTGTCAGCAGCCTGCAATGCTCGCCATGCAGCAGGTCGGCAAAAGCACCTGCACCCTGGGCGAAGTTCGCCAGCGAGCCGACTTGGTCATTTACTGGGGCGTCGATCCGCAGCAGTCGCATCCTCGTCACTGGGACCGCTACGCCGTGGAACCGAGCGGCGCGCACGTGCCGCGGGGCCGCCGAGACCGCCGCGTCGTGGTTGTCGATGAAGTGGAAAGCGAGACCAGCCGCCGCGCGGACCTGTTTGTTCCGGTCAACGGCGACGACCAGTTCGAGGCGATTCGAACGCTGCAGGCGATGCTGCAAGGTCTCTCACTGGACCACGCCGCCGCCGACTTGGTCGATTTCGACAAGCTGTCGAACTTGGCCGACTGGATGCGGCAGTGTCAGGTGGGGGTCGTGTTTCACGGCGAGCGTCTCAGCGAAGGCCCGCACGGCCATCGAACGGTCGAGTCGCTGTTTCGCCTGGTTCGCCGGCTCAACGATTATGTTCGCTTCCATGCGATTGGCATGGGCGTCGCCGGCGAAGCCGCCGTGGACGGCGTATTGGCCGCCTCGACCGGCTTTCCGTTTGCGGTCGATCTGCGGCGCGGCTATCCTCGGTACAGTCCCGGCGAGTATACGGCGGACGTCCTGTTGGCGCGTTCCGAGGTCGACGCCTGCCTGTTGGTCGGCGAACAGCCGCTGGCGCAATTGTCCGCGGCGGCTGTCGCCAGGCTCGCTGCGGTGCCGACCATTTTGATTTCGCCGGAGGATCGAGTCGGGCAGATCACCCCGACGGTCCGCGTCGCGACAAGCCGTGTCGGGGTGCATACGTCGGGAACAACCGATCGAATGGACGGCGTTCCGATTCCGCTACGCCCTTTTCTTTCCAGCAGCCGACCGAGCGCCAAGGACGTCTTGGATCGCCTGCTGCAACTTTTAACGGAGTGACGCGCAAGTTGACGAAAGCATCCAATCCTAGCCACGCGGCACCGGTAGTCCCTCTCGCTTCGCACGTCAGGCCGTCGTTGCTTGGCAAGATGAACGAGCGCCAGGTATTCCAGGTCATTCAGCGACACGGCCCCGCCTCGCGCGCCGAGTTGACCCGGGCGACGGGAATCAGCGCGCCGACCGTCTCCAAGGCGGTTGCGTCGCTGCTGGAGTCGGGGCTGTTGGAAGAGGAAGACGCCCCGGCCCCGCTGCGCGGCCGGCCCGCCAAGCAGCTCCGCCTGGCGAGCAAAGCGTCGCAAGTGCTGGCGCTGGTGATCGACGCTGAAAAATGTTGCCTGGCCGCCGCCGGACTGCACGGCGAATTGGACGAGCAGCGCGTGCATCGCTTTGCCACGCCGGACACTTACGAGGCCTTGATCGAGACTGCGGTCGAACAGGCGCAAGCTTTTGCCAACAAGCGAGGCTTGCGCACGCTTGGAATGGGCATCAGTCTGCCGGGACTGCTCGACTACCGGGACCGCCGCAGCGTGCTCTCTCCGAACTTGCCGCTGACCAACAATCACACCATCGGCCCCGACCTGGAGGACCGGCTGGGCATGGAATGCATCGTGTTGCAGGAGAGCCATTCGCTTTGTCTGGCGGAGCAATACTATGGCAACGCCCAAGGACTGGACAATTTTGGCATTGTCGACATCGGCGCCGGCATTGGTCTGGGACTGATGACCGGCGGACGGTTGCTGACCGGCGCCTGCGGACTGGCCGGCGAGATCGGACACATCACGGTCGAACCGGAAGGCTTGCCGTGCGGGTGTGGAAATCGCGGTTGCCTGGAAACAGTCAGCAGCATCTCCGCCGTGAGCAAAGCGCTGTCGAAGCAACTGGGGCGCACCCTGACAAATGAAGAAGCAGTCGCCGCGGTGATCGAGGGCGCCATCGACACGCGGGAGATCGTCGCCAAGATGAATCTCTACCTCGGCATCGGCATCGGCGTGCTGCTGAACGTGATGAATCCCTCCACCTTGTTCATTCACAGTCCGCTGCACGCAGCCGACAGGAAGCTGTTCGACGCGATGGTCGAGCAAATTCGCTTGCACTCGCTCGGCCCCAACTTCGTGCAAGCGAACATCAAGATCGCGCAAGGCACCAAAAAGCAAGGCGCCATCGCCGGCATCCTGCGACATCTTACCAATACCCTGGTGCCGGAACTGGCCGCGGCGTCGATGCGAAGCGAGCAATAGCCACCTGTCCCGCGTTGCTTTACCGCTGTGGCATCCACAGATGACGCAGATTCTCGCAGATAACTTTGCGCCTGACGTATCACTTCAGCCATCTGAAGTATTCGGACACCGGAAGAATCTGGCAAAAAGATTATGAGTTAAGTAAAGCATATACTGGGCAATCTAGGTTCCTTGGTTCCAACCGCCCTGCAGGCCGCTTGGAAAGAATCCCCTTGTTCGACTACCAGTCGAACCGCGTCTCGCTTAAACTCATCACTATAGGTGCGTCGCTTCCGTTTCGTTTGTTCGTCCATGTTTCGGACCTCCTGTAGGAACCATTATCTCGGTTCCCGCCGCTGTCCGGAAGTCGTGGGCTGTCGCAGGGCACATGAATAATCCTACGGGGTGCGATGATGATCAAGACAATCATCATAATAGTTGCGTCAAGCTCGCTGGCAACTGGTTGGGGATGCGCGCGACCGGAATCTTCAAAGTCGGTTTTCATGTCTGAGTTGGATGCGATACGGTCTACCTACCATTCTACAGACAGGAAAGTTTCGCTTGAGGACGAAATTGACTTTATTGTGGATGCGTATTCTCGAACACTTCCCCGTCGTTCAACGAGTGAGTTGCTCAATCTGATGGGTGAGTACTATGGCACTGAGCGAGATACAGTATTGAGAGAGGCGAGTTCCATGATCCATCAGGAGATCGTCTGGGAATTGGAAGATCGCCTGCCTGGCGCTGCACCGGAACTGCAAAAACGTATAGGAGATTCCAGAATGATTTGGCTGGGATCGAGTGGGCCTGTTATGACTACTGGGCAACTGTGCAAATCACTCCTAAGAGAAGAAGGGCTAGAACCAATGCCATCGCAATAGTGAGGTAATCGTGTTCCTCGAACAAAAACGACTGGTATTGACAATTGTTTCTC
>JBBDLY010000543.1:0-1773 GCA_040878585.1 Pirellulales bacterium | reverse complement strand
ACCGGTCCGCCCATGACGCTGCAATTCAAGGACGTGCGACTGAAGATGCTCGATTAATTCTCGCGACTGGCACAGCATGTGGCTGCAAGGAATTCAGGTGCTCGTTTCAGACGTTTCTTAGCCATCTCAAATCACTTGCAAGCTAGGCGGCGAACTCCCTTACCCCTTCGGCTCGCGCCGCAGGTGCAACCAATCGGTATGAAACACCCCCTTTTTGTCCACCCGATTGTACGTATGCGCCCCGAAGTAATCCCGCTGCGCTTGCAGCAAGTTGGCCGGCAGGCGGGCCGTGCGGTAGCCGTCGTAGTAGGCCAAGGCCGTGCTGAAGGCGGGCGTGGGAATGCCGTGGGCAATCGCCGTTTGAATCACGCTCCGCCAGGCAGGTTGGGCGCGGTGAATTTGCTCGACGAAGTAGGGATCGAGCAGCAGGTTCTCCAAGTTCTTGTTCTTGTCGTAGGCTTCCTTGATTCGCTCCAGGAATTGGGCGCGGATAATGCACCCGCCCCGCCACAGCATCGAGATCGCCCCAAAGTCGAGCGGCCAGCCGTGCTCCTCGGCCGCCGCCTGCATCTGCACGAAGCCCTGCGCGTAGCTGACAATCTTGCTGGCGTACAGCGCGTCGCGGACTTCGGCGATGAACTGCTTGCGGTCCCCGTCGAACTTGGTCGTCGGCGGTCCTTGCAGGACTTCACTTGCCCTCTGGCGGGCTTCCTTGTTGGCCGACAAGCTGCGGGCGAAGACCGCCTCGGTGACCAGCGTGCTCGGCACGCCCAGGTCGAGCGCCAGTTGGCTCATCCACTTACCGGTTCCCTTTGCGCCGGCCGTGTCGAGCACCTTGTCGACCAGATCGCCCTCGCCGTCGGGGTCTTTCACGCTGAAGATGTCGCGGGTGATCTCGATCAGGTAGCTGTCCAAGTCGCCTGAGTTCCATTGATCGAACACGTCATACAGTTCGTCGTTGCTGAGGCCAAGCACGTGCTTGAGCGTGAAGTACGCCTCGCAGATCAACTGCATGTCGCCGTACTCGATGCCGTTGTGGACCATCTTCACGTAGTGTCCCGCCCCGCGGGGGCCGACCCAGTCGCAGCAGGGAATGTCGTTGTTTGGCCCTACTTTGGCGGCGATGGCCTGAAAGATATCCTTAACCAGCGGCCAGGCTTCGTTGCTGCCGCCGGGCATCATGCTGGGACCAAGCAGCGCCCCCTCCTCGCCGCCGGAGACGCCCGTGCCGACGTACAGCATGCCCTGGGCTTCCACCTCCTCGGTGCGGCGTTCGGTATCGGGATAATAGGTGTTGCCGCCGTCGATGATCACGTCCCCTTTGTCCATCAGCGGGATCAACTGTTCGATCACGGCGTCAACCGCTGGGCCGGCCTTGATCATCAGCATCACCTTGCGAGGCGGCTTGAGACTGCCGACGAGTTCCTCTATGGTGTGACAGCCCTTGAACTGCTTGCCTTTGGCGCGGCCCTCGATAAAGTTATCAACGACGCTGGTGGTGCGATTGAACACGGCCACGCTGTAGCCGCGGCTCTCGATGTTGAGAGCGAGGTTCTCGCCCATGACGGCCAGCCCGATCAGTCCGAAGTCGTATTCCATGGTTTTCTTGCGAAGTTGGGGTGCGCGAGTTTGATTTCCAAGGCACGTATTTTAGCAGTGCCGTTTGCCGGCATCCAGTGGCGTAAGGCGTCGCGGCTAGCCGGCCTACTTTAAGAAAGTTGGGTCTTCACCAGAATCTGTGGGTAAACGACCACAGTGTTGAGTTTTTTGGAG
>JBBDLY010000542.1:0-10287 GCA_040878585.1 Pirellulales bacterium | reverse complement strand
TACCGATACTGCTCGACGAACTTGCGGTCAATGCGGTCTTTCAGCCACCAGCACCAGCGACCGTGGAAGGCGAAGCCTCGATAGTCAAGAATCGCACGGCCGTCGCCGCAGTTGAGCAATCGCAGGAAATCGCCCTGAGGACGGAACTTCTTCAATCGCTTGCCACGCAGTTGTGCTTGCAGATTGTGCCACAGCGTGGGGGCTTGTTTTACCGCGTATACGCCGGCCTTGGCGACCGGATGTTGCGGATTGGTGGCCGTATCCCCAACGACAAATATCCGCTCGTCGCCCAGCGATTGCAGGCGGTCGTTGACTAACAAGAAGCCGCGGCCGTCTTTGGGCAGGTCGATCCGGCCGGTCAATTCCGGCGCGATTGCCGCGGTGATCCAAACCGCGACATCGGCGGGCGTCGATCCGCCATCGCTGAACACCAGGCGACGCTCCTCGACGGAGGCGACTTCATGATTCAACTCCAGTTCGATGCCTCGTTGCCGCAGTACTCGCTCCGCCTTGCGGCGGGCCGCTGAGGACATATCGCCGAGAATGGCGTCGCTGCGATCGAAAATCGAAAAGTGAAAGGTCAACTCCGGGAAGTCGCGCCGCATGGCCGCTTGCAGGCAGAGTGCGACTTCCACGCCGCCCGCTCCTCCACCGACGATTGCGATTCGAACCGGTTCGCCACTGACCCCCGCTTCGGTCGCGAGAGGTTCGATGCGGCTTTCCCAGCGTTGAAGGAAGGTCTGCATCGGCTTGATCGGCAGCAGCGTGTCGGCATCGGCCGCGGCGAGCATCGAAGTATCGGGCCGGGAGCCGATGCCAACCGAAAGCAGATCGAACGGCAACGGCTCGCGGTCGGAGAACCGCAATTTGCGTTCCGACAAATCGATCGTGGTGGTCTCGCCCACGAGCCATTCCACGCCGGCCTGTTGGCAGAGCGACTCCAGTTCGACCCGCATTGCGTCGGGTCGGTATTGCCCTGCGATCGTGCCGGGCAACATGCCGGAATAGGTAGAATGAAAGAAGTTGCCGACGACGGTCAGCGTCGCGCCGTTGATGGGCTGCGCGCGCCAGCGGCGAATGATTTCCAGGTGGGTATGGCCCGGTCCCAGCAGCACAATGGGCTTCCGCTGGTCGGTCATGGGTCAACGCTTAACCGACTCAGCCGGCGGTTCGTGGGCCGCAGGAAAGGGATCCTTCTTGGCCCGGGCATGGATACTTGCGTCTGTGTTGGAGTCCTGCCTATTCCAACGGGCCAGCGGATGGTAGTTGGCGCAGCCGCTAGTGATCGTTCCAGCCGCCAGTAACGTGACGAACAACATAATGCGCTGGGAAAAAGTAGTGAGCCGCATCGGATAACCCTTTTTTACGACCATCATTCGGGTAGGTCATGAGGAAGTTTGAGCCAGTCGCCGACCGACTCCACCTTGGGAGTTTCCGGTTCGCTCCTCCACCGCGGCCAGCGAACCTTGGGGCGCGGTAAGCTGGGCAGATTCAAGTCGGGGATTTTGGGGAGCATGCCTTTCGGCGGCGTCAGGGCCTTCCGCGTGCCGTCGATTGCTTTTCCACCGACACGCGTAGCGGAGTTCCAGGAACGTCCGATCGAGTTGCTGACCGGCTTCAGTGGATTGGTCACGGTCGGCGTGGGAAACCAGCCAGCCTGCCGGACTTCTTTCTTGTTCTCCGACTTGGCGCCGAATGGAAAGAGTTGACTGTCTTTGTATTCGGCTGCGGTTCCGGCGGACGCGATCAGCATCCATACCAAGACGAAGAGCGGATGTAAACGGTTCATTACGGAGTCCTTGAGAACTTTCGAGACGAGGCGGTCGACGGCGGTTCGCCCGCGGCGTCCTCGCCAATCCAGGGCGGCGGAGTTTCTTAAAAAAGGGGCGGCGCGTCCAGCCCGGTTTTTTTGGCGGTTAAGGCCGGGGGGCCGAAGAATAGCAACGGCAGCACCGTTCTCCGGCGGGCGCCTGCCGCCGACTCATTGTCCCCCAGGCGGGTTTGGCTTAGCATTGTAGAAAGAAGCAAGTTCATTCGTGGTCGTGAGTAGAAACATGCTGGAAAACAAGAAAATCGCCTTCCTAGGCGCCGGTCAAATGGCCCGCGCGCTGGCCCGAGGTTTTGTTCATGCGGGACTCTTAACCGGCGAGCAGATCGTGGCCAGCGACCCCTCGGCCGGCGCTCTGAACGAGTTTATTGCATTCACGCCGGGCGCTAAACAGGCGGAATCGAATCGGCGGGCGACCGAAAAGGCCGATCTGGTTTTCCTGGCCGTCAAGCCGCGGCAGATCGAAGAAGTCCTCGCGGAGATCGCCCCGGCGGCGGCCGGCAAGTTGTTTGTTTCGATCGCCGCCGGAATCAAGCTTGAAAGCTTGGCCGCGGCCCTAGGTCCCAAGGCGCGTTTGATCCGCGTAATGCCGAACACGCCTTGTCTTGTCGGTCAAAGTGCCAGCGCCTATTCGGTACATGCGTCGGCCACTTCGGAGGACGCCCGCACGGTGGACGGCCTGCTCTCGGCGGTCGGCAAGGCGTTTCGCTTGGAGGAACACCTGCTGGACGCTGTCACCGGGCTTTCAGGTTCAGGGCCGGCGTTTGTTTGCCTGGTGATCGAGGCGCTCAGCGACGGAGGTGTGAAGATGGGCCTGCCGCGCGATGTGGCGACTGCTTTGGCGGTGCAGACGGTCCTGGGAACGGCGCGGCTGATTCAGCAAACCGAGGAGCATCCGGCCGAGGTGCGGGATCGAGTCACCAGCCCCGGCGGAACGACCATTGCAGGTCTAGCCGTGCTAGAGTCCGCCGCCGTCCGTGGGGCTTTGATCTCCGCGGTCGAACAGTCCACTCTACGCAGCCAGGAGTTGGGCCGATGAGTGGTTCACAACTACAATGGAATGGTTCGTTCGTGCAAGCCGCGGGCGCATCATCGGGTCGCCGGAATTCAAGGGCCACGGGAGGTTCATGATGTCCATCTTTTCGTTGATCGACGACAAGCACGTTCCCCTGTACCGCGTAGTGTGGATTTCGGCACTGCCCCATTTTTGTGGCGAGGCCGACTGCATGCGGGAAGGCCAGTACGAGGTGCGGCTGGAACAAGGCGAAGACGTCTGGGCGACTCGCGAGGAGCGAGACGACTTGCTGGAAGCATTGGAAAACTGGCAAGGGGGCCTGATGGGAGACGACGAGGATTGGGAGATATAAGTGGGGTTTCCAGATTGTGGATTGTGGATTGCGGATGGTTGGACTGATAACTTTCCAAATCCGAAATCCGAAATCCACAATCCACAATGTTTTTGGAGAGTTCTTATGTCGCTATTTGACGACGAAAATTACCAATGGCGGGAAACGTGCTTTGTGTTTCTGAAGCGCGCGCAGCGGCCGACTGCGAAACGTGTCGAGGAGACGCTTCTGGAGACAAATCATCATTTTCAACTCCAGAACGTCGCGGCCAACGACGACGGATTGTTCGAGTCCTGCACGCTGATCGCCCCGGACGCCTACGCGGCGATCGAGTTGAGCTACGTGGAAGGCCCGGAGGTGACTGAGCAACTGGCCGCCCTGCCGGGCGAGATTCGGCAAATGACCGAAGACCCCGAAGAGCTTAAGAAAGCAGACCGGCTGCCGGAGATGACCGCCCGAATCGATGTGATGCACTTTGAGCGATTGACGTTCTCGTTCGGCGAGGAGGATGAGGAACCAGCCGAAGGGATGTTCGATCCCGGCGCCTTGATTCTGGTTCTCGAACAGCTTGCCTTCGTCTGCGATGGCGTGCCGGTTGATCCTCAATCGGGCGCGATCATGTAAGCCGTGGACGACCGCTGTCGCCTGTCGATTTTCTTCTCCTGTATCGCTGTTTACTAGGATAGCTGTCTGCATGCTTGCCAAAGACATTAAGCCGGGTGCGGTTGTCAACTATGAAGACGCGCCGTGCATGATCGAAACTCTGTCGGTGCAATCCCCCTCGGCGCGCGGCGCGAGCACGTTTTATAAGTATCGCGCTAGAAATCTGCTGACCGGGCAGAAAGTCGACATCACGCTCCGCGGCGGCGACTCGCTCCCCGAGGCCGACTTCGTGCGCCTGCCCGTCAAGCTGATGTACGCCGATGCGGCCGAGGTCCATTTTCTCGATCAGGTCGATTACAACCAGTTTTCGCTTCCCAAGCAAGATCTGGAGCACGAACTCCAATTTCTCACGGAAGAACTCGACGGCGTGCTGGCGATGATCTACAACGACAAGTGCATCGGCGTGCAGTTGCCGACGACCGTGGAACTGAAAGTCACCCAGTGCGACCCTGGCGTCCGCGGCAACTCCGCCACCTCGCGCAGCAAGCCGGCCACGCTGGAAACCGGACTGGTGGTGCAAGTTCCCGAATATCTGAGCCAGAATGAAATGGTCAAGGTCGACACTCGCACCGGACAGTATCTCTCACGGGCGTGAGCGTGGCTGCCCCACCGACCGCAGATGGTATCGTGCGACTGCAAAGCCAACGAGCGCGGCCGGCAGTTTTGTCGCGATTGTCTTCTGTCTTCGCACGGCGTCCTGGGCGCCGGCCGGCGTGGAAGCCCGGATATTTCGGCGATGCAAGGTTGGAAAAGTGCGGTAACCCGCTACCAGCATTGGGGATATAAACTCGAGCCCCCCACGGGGCAGAAAATCGCCGCGTTTTGCTGAGGAATTTTTGCCAGCGGCGCGCGACACTAAATAGAGAAAGATGCGTGATCGAGACTTTAGCCCGTATTCAATGACGCAAGACTTATGGCCATGAATGGCACAACCTCGTCAAGTGGCACGGACTCGCACGAAGAATTTGTGGCGATTTTTGCGCGCAACCAGCGGCGGGTGTTCGCTTACATCGGCACATTGCTGCCGAATATCGCCGATGCGGAAGAGGTGATGCAGGAGACCAGCATCATCCTGTGGCGGAAGTGGAACCAGTTTGACCGCAGTCGCGACTTTGTTCGCTGGGCGAACGGTATCGCGCATCTGGAAGTGCAGCGCTATCTGCGCATGAACCAGTCGAACAAACTGCAATTCAACGATTCGGTGCTGGCGCGGATCAGCGACGAGGTCGAGCGGCAAAGCGATCGGCAGGCCGATCGGCAGGCGGCTTTGATCGGCTGTATGCAGAAGCTTACTGCTGGCGACCGCGATTTAGTCGAGCGGCGCTACCTTCGCGAGGTCAACGTGGCCGAGATCGCCCAATTGCTGAACCGCCCCCTCAAGTCGATCTATCGTTCGCTGGACCGAGTGCGCGATCAATTGTTTGAATGCGTGCAGCGCTCTCTCTCCGCCGGAGACCGTGATTGATGTTGAACCCGACCCAACAAAATGAGCTGCGGCAACTCGTTTCGGGCGTCTGCGATAGTTCACTGTCGACCGGTGAGTTCGACCGCTTGCAGCAGTGGATCGGGGACGATGGCGACGCGTTGGAGTTCTACGTGCAATATCTCGACTTGCACACGTCACTGGCCTGGGAGATTTCCACCAGTGTGACAAGAACCGTCGAACGTCCCGCCAAGGTGTCCTGGTGGCGCAGTTGCTTCGATGCGACGTGGGATTCCTACAAACAGCCGCTGCCGCTGGCGTTGACTGTGGCGACGTTGGTGATGGCGATCATTGTTTTAGGTCTGGCGCTGATCGTACCGTCAGCGCGCGATCGCTTGACGGGAAACAACGATCGGGTTGCGGCGAATCTGGACGTGGGGCGGCTTACCGACATGCACGAGGTCGTGTGGGCGGACGATGCGAACGCAATTGAAACCAACAGCGTTCTCAAGTCCGGACAGCGGCTTGCATTGAAGCGCGGGGTGGTGGAAATAACGTACTTAGAAGGTGCCCGCATCACCTTCGAGGGCCCAGGGGTTTTTACCTTGGACGGCTACGGGGCCGGAACTGTCGAGCGCGGGCGGGCAGTGAGCTTTGTGCCGCGGCGGGCCGTCGGCTTCATCATCAATACGCCAGTCGCCCAGATCGTTGACATGGGTACCGAGTTCGGCGTGGCCGTGGCGGGCGACGGTGAGACGGATGTGCGGGTCTACCAAGGCGAAGTCTCGGTGAAAAGCCGGGAGCACCCCGGCGACGGTCGCGTCGTCCGCGCCGGCGAGAGCCGCCGCATCACCGTTGCCGGCCGAGTGGTCGAAGCGGACACCGAGCCGAACTTTGTGCGCAGTATCCACCAATCCCACAGCCGTTTTGAACCGCTTACGGTGGTCAGCTACGAATATCTCGGCGACGATAGTGAACCACGGACGGCGACACACACCGCCGGCTCGGGTTATTTCGATGATGATCGCATATTGCTGACGGATCGAGCCCTGGGAACGCGAAGCCACAAAGACGGGCGCTGGGTCGGCTGGTTCGACAAGCACTCGCTGCCGAGTGGCGACTCGGGCGTAGCTCAGCCGGCCATTGTGTTTGATCTGGGCCAACCTGTGGCGATTGCTTCGATCCAAGTTGCCTATCTGGTTGAGCACGATCTCGCGATTCGCGCGCCCGATCGTCTGATCGTTTCACTGAGCAAGGATGGCAAGACGTTTGTTCAAGCCGCCGAGTTTGCAGGCTTTAATGACAGCTTCACGGCGTCAGGCCCTACCGGCGACGACAGCGGCGTCCCTCGTATTGCAGAAATAAAGCTCGCAGATCAGCCGGCGAGGTATGTCCGGCTGGAATTTGTCAATGAGGGACAATGGACCTTCCTCAGCGAAGTGTTGTTCATGCCGCCGGATATAACAGCCAACGCGAAACAATCAGCCAATTGAAGAAAGGCTGCTAAATGCAAAGCTAGATCAACGAGATTCCATATTCCGGTCTTCAAAAAGCTGTGTTCTTGGCATAGGTTTAGCACTTTCTTAAAGGAACGAAAAATGACGACGACCTTGAATCGCCCTCTCATCGCAACCGTCTGTGGCCTATTCTTGCTGATTGGCATGTCGACGGCAGACGCCGCTCCAATCCCGGTCGACGCCGGCTATATCTACGGCGTGGCTCCCAACGTCGCTTATGGCGACGCAGGAGGAGAAGAACTAACCGACGGTACCGCCGTTGTGGATGTGTGGCCCAATCCACCGAACACTCCGCCGCTGGTTGGTTGGCTGAATACCAATCCGACGATCACATTTAACTTCTCTTCGCCGGTCCAGATTGGCAACATCACATCCTACTTCGCCGATAGCGACGATAGTGCGGGCGTTGGTTTGCCAGGGCTGATCAACATCAGCACTTCCGGCGGCTTCAATCAAACCTTTGTCGTGAATAATCCCGCTGGCAGCGGCACGACCGTCCCCATCAACGTGAACGCCTTCGGAGTGATCACCGACAACGTCACACTCACTGCGACCGGCGGCCTCCATGAATGGGAAATGCTTTCCGAGGTCCAGTTCTTCTCGCCAGCCGGTGTTGCCAGCGTCGACGGCAATAACCGTGTTCTTAACGTCGAATATATCTACAACAGCGTGACTGAACCTTACACGGCGATTCAAGGAAAGGATAACACGTCTCCACTCGGCTTGCCGCAATCGCTGGTGGACGGGCTCGGCCGCGCAGGGGAATACGTTCCAGTTGGCGGATTTTGGGGCGCTGGGCAGGAGGGCACGATCTTTGAACGGTCGGATGCTCAAATCTCCGCGGGCGAGCCGCAGCCGCCGATTACCTTCGACCTGGGTGGGGTGGTGGATCTGGCTGAGGTGGTCATTCACCATGGGTTACACGACGCTGCGGCCGTGCTGGAACCCTCATCTGTCGACGTATGGGTCGACGGCAACTTCGTTGACAACTTCACCGGCTTCACCGACTCTGGAAGCGTGGCCGACGGGACGATTGATGCATTTTCCATTGACTTGTCGGGGGAATCGGGACGTTACGTACAGCTTGTCTTCTTCGGCACTGACGACATCCGCTTCGGCAGCCAGTGGCAAGGGTTCACTGAGATCGAATTCTTTGTCGCAGTGCCGGAGCCTAAAGCCTACTTACTAGGGCTTGTTGGTGTGGGATGTGTCGCTGTCGTCATCCGTCGCCGTAAGCGTATTGATTGAATTCGATGTCACATCAGCATTGAACCACGGATGTCCTGTACCATGAATATTCGTCGCGGTTTTACTTTAGTCGAACTGCTGGTGGTGATCGCCATCATCGGCATTCTCATCGCGCTGCTGTTGCCGGCGGTGCAATCGGCGCGCGAGGCGGCGCGGCGGATCCAGTGCAGCAACAATCTCAAGCAGATCGGTCTGGCGTTGCACAATTATCACACGGCACTGGGCGCCTTTCCTCCGGGAGCGCAGACGGTGCAGGGCGCGTCCCGTGCTTGGAACCAGGCTTACGGCGTAAGCTGGATGATGGTTATCCTGCCGTACTTGGAGCAGAACAACGCCTATCAGGAAGTTGATCTCGCTGCCGTGTCCGCGGGTGACTTCGACTACAATACCACGCACCGCGATACGTTCGACAACTTCGCGCCAAATGTTTATGTCTGCCCCTCCAGCCCATTGCCCATGTACTCGTGGCTGGGGCAAACAGAGGTCCACGTGCTAGTCGCCAACTACACGGGTATCGCCGGCGCCGACGGGAACGATCCGGCCAACCGCTGGGTGGGCGTGAACACGCATGCTTATAACGGTACGCTCTACTCCAACAGCCCTACCCGCATGGCGGCGCTGAGGGATGGTTCAACCAATGTGATAATGGTGGGCGAGCAGTCAGCCTGGGCCAAGGACTCCAACGGCAACAATGTCGACTGCCGCAGCGGCGGACCGCACGGCGCTTGGCTGGGCACCATTCGCTTGGGTGTGGAGGCAATGGGCGACCCTTGGTCGGAACGAGTATTCAACACCAATACCGTCAACGTACCGCTCAACAGCAAGACCTGTCGTTACATTTCCGACTACACCGGCACCCCGTACTGGGGCGAGTTGGTCACCAACATGGACAACCGCGCACCGTTGGCTTCGGCGCATCCGGGCGGCGTCACGGTGCTGTTCGCCGATGGTTCGGTGCATTTTCTGGCGGACTCAATCGATTTCAAACTGCTACAACTACTGGCCATCCGCGACTCGGGCGAGGTAAAAACAGGATGGTGAAGCGGGCGGCAAGTTGCATTGCGAATGACGGATGGCGAATGGCGGATGGGTTGGAGGCCATCCGCCCTCGGCAATCCCAAACACACAACGGCTCCCTCCGTGTCCTCTGTACCTTCCTGGTTCATCTTCTGCCTTCTGCGATCCTTTTCAGCGCACTCGCCGGATGCGGCTCGGACAATTTACCCATCGCTGTAGTCACCGGACAGGTTCTGCAAGACGGAACGCCGGTAACACACGGCCAAGTGATCTTCCGTCCAGAAACAGGTCCGGCCGCCACGGGCGATCTCGACAGCGAAGGGCGTTTCCAACTGTTCACTTATGCGCGCGGTGACGGCGCCGTGGTGGGCAAGCACAGTGCGATTGTGGTGCCGAAAACGCAAGGCATGACGCTGTCGCCAGGGCAATCACCGACCACGCCGGTATCGACGGCGCTGGAGATTCCGCAAATCTATCAGCGGCACGAAACATCGCCGTTGCGGTTCGAGGTGACGGCGGATGCGAACTACTTTACGCTCGAACTCTTGCCATAACCGGCCATCGAGAACCGAAAACCGCCGTTGTCCACGGCTTCAGCTCAACTGCTTTCCCACCTCGTCGAGCAATTCATCCTCGTCCGGGAATTCGCCCGTGGCGAGTTTGGAGTAGACCAACTCGTCGTCGAGTTTCAACTCGAAGCAGCCGCCCGAGGAGGGAATCAGCGTGAAGCCCTCGATCTTATTCTGATAACGTGCCAGAAACTTCTCCGCCAGACTGACGGCCTTGGGCTGGTAGTTTCACATCACGCAGTAGGCGAGCGAGGCTTTCATCGCGATTCCTATTTCTTTTTGGGACTCTTTTTGGCGGGCGACTTCTTGGCCGTTTTCTTCTTAGCCGCAGCCGGGGAAGCGGACTTCTTCTTTTTCGCGGCGGGCGACTTGGCGGCGCTCTTGCCCGACGACTTCTTCGCCGCGCTCTTCTTCTTGCCGAAGGCGCGTTCAAAATTGTCCGAGTATTCCTTGGTCGCACCGCTTCTTAAAATCGTCATCGTAATTCTCGCTTACAGTTGGAAAAGGTCAACTACTTGGCAAGGCGCTACCAGCGGCCTCGCACTCGAATTGAACCCATTGATTTAACGCATTCGTTTTCCACGGTCAACCCGTGGACGCTCGTAGGATGGGACCATTGTCCCAGGGCTTTAAGGGTCTACCAGGGCCGTTGGAACAGGAGGAAACGAAGAAAACG
>JBBDLY010000541.1:0-1778 GCA_040878585.1 Pirellulales bacterium | reverse complement strand
GCGGTCAAGCGGTTCGACGAGGAAGCAGTCGCCGCGTCGATTGTGGCGCAGTTTCGCCTGGAGTCCGCCCGACTGGCGATCGCCCGCGGCCAGCACGAGCAAGCCTTGGAGATCCTCGATCCCGGTCCACCCTCCGGCGCCGAGCAGACGGCCGCCTGGGATTACGAGTTGCTGGTTGCTTTGTTGCGCCAGTGGCAACAAGCCGAGGGAACTAGCCAGGCGGGCGAGTGGCAGACGAAGGCGACCGAGCAAGTGCGGCTCATCGAGGCGCGGCACTCGCCTTACTGGCGGCGCCGTGCCGAGTCGCTGTTGGGGAGCATCGTCGCCGCCAGCCCCGCGACCGACGACCTGGAAGTTCTGGTCCGCGCCGCACAAAGCTACTATCGCAGCGGCAACATCGACGACGCGTCGGCCGCCTACCAACGCGCGTATCAGCAGGCGGTCAAGTCGCAATCGGTTGACCGCGCCTTCGACATCGGCTACACCCTGGCCTCGATCGAACACCAACGCCAGCGGCATGCGGCAGCCGCCGAAAGGTACCGCGAACTGGCCCTGGCCCACTCCGGCCATGAGCGTGCGCCGCAGGCTCACTTGATGGCGATCTTCAACGCGGCCCAAGCGCTGCGGGGTCAAGCAACGCCGGATGCCGGTGAATACGTGGCGCTGTTGGCGGAGCATTTGGGTCGCTGGCCGCGAAGTGAGTCGACCGATCAGGCGAGAATCTGGCTGGGACGCCTGCACCAGCAGCACGGAGACTGGGAAGCGGCCGCCGAGGCGTTCTCCGGCGTTCGCGCCGAGAGCACCCATGCCGCCGAAGCGGTCGATCGCGCGGCGGCCTGCTATCGCGCGTGGTTGGCGGAATCAAATCGTGCCAACGAGCGAACACGCATTGCCGACTCGGCGGCGGACTATTTTGAAAGCGTGGTATTCGGCCAGACGCAATCGTGGCCGGAGGAATTCTCGCCGCCGCAACGGGCCGCGGCCTTGCACGCCGCCCGCTTTCGCCTGCAGCACGCCGGCGGCGACTATGACCGCGTGGAAAAACTGCTCGCGGTGGCCATCGACCGAGCAGGGGACGCCGACGACCAATGGCGGTCGGCAACTCGCGTCTGGCTGGCGCTCGCCATCGCCATGCAACCAAATCGCTCTTCGGAAGCAGTCGCTCTATTGGAGAAGCTCTCCGCAGTCGATCCCGACGAACTGCTCGGCCTGTCGCGCTCGCTGAACGAGGCGGCCGCCGATGCTTCACCGACTGCCGCGGTCGAACTGGCCCGGCTGCAGTTGCAAGTCGTTCAGCGATTGCGCAACCATTCCGAGAGGTTGTCGCGGGCGCAAGCGACGCAAGTCGCTCTGGCCGAGGCCGCGGCGCTGGTCTTGGTGGGCGATACCGATCGCGCTCGCGCGGCTTACGCCCAACTCGCCGGCGACTTGCCAAACGACGGCGACCTGCAAGCGACCTACGGGGAACTGCTATTGGCCAGCGACGATCAGAATGATTGGCAACAAGCACTGCTCAAGTGGCGCGAGATCGAGCGCCGCAGTCCGCCGAACAGTACCCGCTGGTACGCGGCCAAACTCGCCCAGGCGACTGCCTACGAGAAGCTCGGCAATTGCCGGCAAGCACTCCGCATCATCGCGTTAACCCGTGTGCTCCACAGCGATCTCGGTGGCCCGGCCATGAAGAAAAAGTTCGAGGCGATCGAGCAGCGCTGCGGGGGATGATGCTGGGCTGCGCAAAATCGAGGTATCATTGAGGCGAGATTTCGAGCGATCTTGTT
>JBBDLY010000540.1:0-1779 GCA_040878585.1 Pirellulales bacterium | reverse complement strand
CCTGAAACCTGAAACCTGAAACCTGAAACCTGAAACCTGAAACCTGAAACCTCAAACCTCAAACCTCAAACCTCAAACCTCACAACAACCCATAGCGTGTCAAGGTTTCGCGGAGCTTCGTCTCTTCGGCTGCGTTAAGTGGGGTCATCGGCATCCGCAGTTCGCCCGTGTCGCGGCCGAGCATTTTCATGGCCGCCTTGACCGGGATGGGGTTGGTCGCCAGCGAGAGCATGTCGCGGCACAGTGGAAACAGTTTCTTATGCCATGAGCGCGCTCCTTCCAAGTTGCCGGCCGTGAATGCCCGCAACAATTGCAGCATGTCGCCGGGCACGATGTTGCCGACAACCGAAATCACGCCGCGGCCACCGACGGCCAGCAGCGGCAGCGTGAGGCTGTCGTCGCCGCTTAGTACCGTCAGATCAGTCGAGGCGATGATGTGCGACGCCTGATCCATGCTGCCGGTCGCTTCCTTGACGATCGCGATGTTGGGAATTTCGGCCATCCGCACAATCGTTTCCGGCTCGATATTCTTACCGGTTCGGCCAGGGATGTTGTAGACGCAGATCGGCAGATCGGTCGCCTCGGCCAGCGCCTTGAAGTGCTGGTACATCCCTTCCTGAGTCGGCTTGTTGTAATACGGTGCGACGACCAGCGCCGCATCGGCGCCGCTGTCGGCGGCCGAGCGGGTGAGGCTGATCGCTTCACGGGTGCTGTTGCTGCCGGTGCCCGGCATCACCTTGATGCGTCCGGCGACCAACTCGATCGTCTTGGCGATGAACTCCTCGTGATCGCGGTGATCCAACGTGGGCGACTCGCCAGTGGTGCCGACAGGGCACACGAAGTTGGTACCGGCGGCTATCTGAAACTCAATCTGTTCGCCGAGCTTGTCGTAGTCGATTTCGTTGTTTCGAAACGGCGTGACAATCGCGACACCCAGCCCGGCAAACGCTTCACCTCGAGTCGACATCAAACTTTCCCGATGATCATTATTACTGTTACTAAACGACGCATCGAGTCTAAGGCTTTGCAGGCTGCGAGACAAGTTGCTTCATCTCGCGGACGGCGCGTTCCAGGCCAACCAGCACTGCGCGGGAAATAATGCTATGGCCGATGTTCAATTCGCCCATGCCGGCAATGGCGGCCACGGCAGACACATTCTGGTACGTCAGGCCGTGGCCGGCGTGCAGCGTCATGCCGGCGTCGCGGATCTGCTTACCCGCCGCGGCGAGCTTGACTAGTTCGTCCTGCCGGGCCTTGCCGCGGGCGTTGGCATACTGCCCGGTGTGCAACTCGACCGCCTCGGCGCCGAGCGTCTGCGCCATTTCGATCTGGCGCGTGGCCGGATCGAGAAACAGACTTACGCCGATACCGGCCTGCTTGAGCCGCTCGATCGCTTGCCCCACTTCTTGATGATGGGCGACCACGTCCAGACCCCCCTCGGTGGTCACTTCCTCGCGCCGTTCCGGCACGAGCGTCGCCTGGTCGGGCAGCACCTCGCAGGCGATGGCGAGTATTTCATCGACGCAAGCCAGTTCAAGATTCAGCTTCACGGTGACCGTCTGCTTGAGCAACCGCACGTCGCGATCCTGAATGTGGCGGCGATCCTCACGCAGGTGGATTGTGATACAGTCCGCCCCGCCCAATTCGGCCAGCGCCGCCGCCCAAACGGGATCCGGCTCATAGGTCTTACGGGCTTGCCGCACCGTGGCGACGTGATCGATATTGACGCCGAGTTGAGCCATCTATGTGAGCCGATTGGGTGAGATGCTGATGTTTTGA
>JBBDLY010000539.1:0-1782 GCA_040878585.1 Pirellulales bacterium | reverse complement strand
TCGCCTTTGGTGACTCTAAGCACTTCTTCCACGCTGGTTTCCCCCAAAATCGCCTTTCGCCAGCCGTCTTGGCGGAGCGAGCGCATGCCGCTGGCGGCGGCCGTCTTGGCGATTTCCCAGGTGCTTGCTTTCTGTTGGGCTAAATCGCGAATTTTGTCGGTGGTGACCAGCAGTTCGTAAATGCCGCTGCGGCCGGCGTAACCGGTGTGGCGGCAGTCGCGACAGCCGGACTTGCGGTACAGTTTGCCCCCTTCGGCCGCCAGTTCGTCCCAGGGGAAGTCGCCCGGCAACTCGTCGCGCCGCGGCTGGTACGCTTCGCGGCAAGCGGGACAAAGTCGGCGGACCAACCGCTGGGCCATCACCGCCTCGACCGTGCTGGCCACCAGGAACGGCTCGGCGCCCATGTCGCTCAGTCGGGCGTAGGCGCCGGCCGCATCGTTGGTGTGCAGCGTGCTGAACACCAGGTGGCCGGTAAGCGAGGCTTGGATCGCATTTTGCGCGGTCTCCAAGTCGCGGATTTCGCCCACCAGCACCACGTCGGGATCGTGCCGCAGGATCGAGCGCAAACTGCTGGCGAACGTCAGCCCGATCCGCGGCTGCACTTGGATCTGGTTGATGCCGTCCAGTTGGTACTCGACCGGATCCTCGGTGGTGATGATTTTGGTGGTGTCGTTCTTGATCTCCAGCAGCGAACTATAGAGCGTGGTCGTTTTGCCGCTGCCGGTGGGGCCGGTCACTAGCACGATGCCGTGCGGCATCTCGATCAGCAGGCGGAAGGTGGCGTAGGTGGCGTCGTCCATGCCAAGCTTGCGCAGCTCGAACGCCATCGCGCCTTTATCGAGAATCCGCATCACGATCCCCTCGCCGTGGATCATGGGGATGACCGAAACGCGGATGTCGATTTCGCGGCCCGCTACGCGGAGCTTCATCCGCCCGTCTTGCGGCAAACGTTTCTCGGCGATATTCAACCGCGACATGATCTTCAAACGGCTGATGATCGCCGCATGAAAACGGTTGATTTCCGGCGGCACCGGTTGCGGCTGCAACATGCCGTCGATGCGGTAGCGGACCACCAGACCTGACTCTTGCGACTCGATATGCACGTCGCTGGCCCGCGACTCGATCGCTTCCAGCAGGATTTCGTTGACCAGCCGCACGACCGACGCTTCCTGGGCCTGTTCGCTCAGCTCGCTGCCGTCGGTTTCGATGTCGTCGAGCAGCTCGATGCCGTCGTCCTCGGTCTCCTGCTCCAGCAAGCCTTGCACAGTCTCGCCGCCAACGCCGAGATGCTTTTTGATCAACTTGGCGATCTCGCCGCGGGCGGCCAGCACCGGCGTGACCGTCAGGCCGGTGCTGGCGCTGAGATCGTCGAGCGGGTAGAGGTCGAACGGATCGCTGGTGGCCACGATCAGCGTGCCGTTCTCGCGGCGGAGTGGAAACAGCGTCTCGCGGTGGATCAGCTTCTGCGGAAAGTTTTTCAGCAGCGACAGGTCGATTTCCTGCTCGGACAGGTCGACAAACAGCAGGCCGATTTCCTCGCCCAAGGCGCGCAGGGCCTCGTCCTCGCGCACAAATCCCAGCGCGACGGCCGCCTCGACCAGCGGCGCGCCGTCCTGCTTGGCTTGCGCTTCGCGCGACAGCTCAAGCCGACGGGCGTCGAGCAGCCCGCGGCGGAGAAGGATTTCGCCTGCTTCCATGATACCTTCGATACGGTAAGTCTATTTCCAGCATAACCAAGCGGTCGGCGATGCTCTACATAGTGGGCCTACAAGGACAGGGGCC
>JBBDLY010000538.1:0-1801 GCA_040878585.1 Pirellulales bacterium | reverse complement strand
CTTAGTTCGGAACCTACGGTTCCAGCATGAACAATCGCATCTATCGACGCTCGGATCAAAAGTCGGGTAAGGCAACATCGCCCAAAATACCGCCTTTTGCGCAGCCCAGAGCCGCCCTACTATGGCGGTTGCCAGCGACCGAGTTACTGTGGTTTAATGGAGATAGCCTCCTTACCACTTTCACAGGACATTCGCCATGCTCCACGATTTTGCTTCCGCCCTGCTGCTGGCCCAGGAGGGGATGGTCACCTTTATCATCATTGCATTTCTAGCGCTGCTGGTGCTGGTGCTGATCGTGCTGTTTGCCATTTATGGCAAACTGTGGTTCCAGGCTTACATGTCCAACGCCCGGGTCAGCATGCTCAGCCTGGTCGGCATGAGTCTGCGGCAGGTCAACGCGCGGATGATCGTGCAAAGCAAAATCATGGCCCGGCAGGCGGGCGTGGGCAACGACCGCGAGACCGGCATCACCACCCAGCGGCTCGAGGCGCATTACCTGGCCGGCGGCAACGTGCCGGGTGTGATCAACGCCTTGATCTCGGCCCACCGGGCCGGCATGGACCTCGACTTCGACCGCGCCGCCGCCATCGACCTGGCCGGCCGCGATGTGCAAGACGCCGTGCGGACCAGCGTGCATCCCAAGGTGATCGACTGCCCCGACCCCGAGAAAAGCGGCAAGAGCACGCTCAGCGCCATCGCCCGCGACGGCGTCGAACTGAAGATTCGCGCCCGGGTGACCGTCCGCACCAACCTCACGCAGTTGATCGGCGGGGCGACCGAGGAGACCGTGATCGCCCGGGTGGGCGAGGGCATCGTCAGCGCGATCGGCTCGGCCGACACGCACGAGCAGGTGCTGGAAAATCCCGATCGAATTTCCAAGGCGGTGCTGGCTCGCGGGCTGGACGCCCAAACGGCGTTCGAGATCGTGTCGATCGACATCGCCGACATCGACGTGGGCGAGAACATCGGCGCGCGGCTCAACATCGATCAGGCCGAAGCCGACACCCGCGTGGCCCGCGCCCAGGCCGAGCAGCGGCGGGCCGAGGCGATCGCCGCCGAACAGCAACAGAAAGCCAACGTCGCCCGCAATCGGGCGCACGTGGTACTGGCCGAAGCCGAGGTCCCCAAGGCCATGGCCGAAGCATTCCGCCAAGGCCACTTTGAGACTAATGGCCGCGGTTAGGGGGACTGGGCGTAGCTGCTTTCGTCCAGTTCAGCGAGCTCGTCGCCAGGCAAAGTGCCGTTAAATAAAAGCGGAAAGTGGAGGAATCGAACCTAATCCGTTGAAACAAATGCCCTCCAGTCGCATATAATTACCAGTCCGCCATCAGGCGAGGGCCGCTCTCCCCAGCGCCCCCTGAACCAATGGAAATGCAAATGTGTCCATAAGTTGAGAAGGAACGGAATCCGCGCGGCACCGGAAAAAATTGTTCTATAATGACAAATAATAGAATTCCTATTCTAGCGTGGGCAGAACTATGGTTGGGTTTGACATCGACAAGACGATTCAGTCTTCGGCGTATCTTCTCAAATTGACGAACGGTCGTTCCAACTACATGCGGCTCCTGAAGCTTCTTTATCTTGCCGAACGACTGAGTCTCCAAAACCGAAAAAGTCCAATTTCTGGCGACCGCCCCATTGCGATGGAGCGTGGACCTGTGCCAAGCCGAACACTTGATATGATCAAGGGCCACGACCCCAAGGCATCGCAATGGGATGCCTACTTCAGCCGAGACAACTACGACATCCTTTTGGATGACGATCCTGGGAATTTGGCTTTGTCGCGGGCGGAGTTGAAGAT
>JBBDLY010000537.1:0-10488 GCA_040878585.1 Pirellulales bacterium | reverse complement strand
CGTCGACATCGTGCAGGCCACGGCCAAGACGATCGAGGCGCTCAACAAGCTCAGCTTGCCGGCGGGCGTCGATATAAAGATCAAAGCCTCCAGCCGCTAGGCGGGAGTGCTGGGTTAACAAGTAGTACGTTTTCCGGAGTCACTATGCGACGGAAGCGTCGTGGGTAAGTCGGGGCGGCATCTCTAGCCCTGTTCTCCCGCGTGCGTAACACGATTTGCAAGGTAAAAGCCATGGCGATTGGATTGCTCGGCCGCAAGGTCGGTATGACTCAACTCTATAACGAGACTGGTGAAGTAATTCCGGTCACCGTGGTGCAAGCCGGGCCTTGCAGCGTGTTGCAGATCCGCAGCCTCGAGCGCGACGGCTACGAAGCCGTGCAGCTCGGCTATCTCGACAAGCCGCGGCGGCTCGCCGCCCGCAGCGAGCGGGGGCATGTCGGCCCGTTGAAGAGCAAGCGTCGCCGCAATCGTGAAGCCGCCGGCGTGGAGATTCCGGCCAAGGCCGACTGCGAGCCGAAGCGAATGATTCGCGAATTCCGCGGCCCCGCCGGCGATTCCGGCGTGGGGGACAGTGTTACGGTCGAGGCGTTCGCCGAGGTACGGGCGGTCGACGTGACCGGCACCAGCAAGGGGCGCGGCTTCTCCGGCGCCATGAAGCGACATAATTTTTCCGGACAGCGGGCCACGCACGGCGTGAAGAAGTGCCACCGCCATCTCGGCGGCACCGGCTGTAGTGCCTATCCCAGCCGCGTCTTCAAGGGCAAGAAGATGCCGGGCCGCTACGGCGGCGGCCGAACGACCTCGAGGAACATCAAGGTTGTCTCGGTCGACGCGGAAAACAGCCTGATCGTGCTCAACGGAGCGGTCCCCGGACCCAACGGCGGATACGTCGTGATTCGAGAAACCAACAAGATCAAATAGTCGGTTTGTCGCCGCGATGTGCGGCGACCGATTGGTAAAGGTAGTGAGTGATGGCGAGCCTGAAAATTTACAACGTGACGGGCAAGGAAGTCGGAACGATCGACGTCGATCCGGCCGAGATCGCTCCGCGCATCAACAAGCAACTGCTGCACGACGCGGTGGTGATGTATCAGGCCAACCTGCGGCAAGGGTCGTTCGCGACCAAATCGCGCGCCCAGGTGGCCGGATCGACTAAGAAGATGTATCGCCAGAAGGGGACCGGCAACGCTCGGGCAGGCTCCAAGCGGAGCGGCATCCGCCGCGGCGGCGGACATATTTTCGCCAAGAAGCCGCGCGACTTCTCCTATCGACTGCCGCGCAAGGCGCTGCAGTTGGCAACCCGCATGGCGGTTGCAATGAAGATTCAGGAAGAGGCGGTAACGATCGTCGACGAACTGTCGTTTGCCGAACCGAAGACCCGCGAAATGGCGGCCGCCGTCAAGGCCCTGGGCCTCGATGGTAAGACGCTGTTGTTGGCGGTGGAGCGGCACGATGTAAACGTTTACAAAAGCACGCGCAATATCGACAAGGTATCGATTCTGCCGGTGGCGGATTTGAATGCTTACGCGGTTTTACGGCCTCGCCATCTGGTGATTACCAAGGCCGCCTGGGAGGCGTTTCGCAATAACAAGTCGGACGCCGCGGAATCGCGCGAGACGGCGACCGTCGGCGACGAGAGTAACTGAGAAACAACTGGGGCGGCTCGCGCCTGCGAGCGTCTGACAACAGCAAGGGCAATCGGGCCATGGCAAGAGATACAGTCGGCAAAAAGCTGGAGAACGGCGCCAAGACGCGGATGGAATTAGCGCCGCATCAGATCATTTTGCGCCCGCTGGTTACCGAGAAGGGGATGCATCGCTCGACGCGGTACAACGCCTATGCCTTCGAGGTCAATCGGCTGGCCACTAAAATCGACATCCGCAAGGCGGTCGAGGAGTTGTTCGACGTCAAGGTTGTGAAGGTTCGCACGCAGAACCGCAAGGGCAAGCCGCGCCGCACTCGATTCCGCTACGGACACACTAAAGACTGGAAAAAGGCGATTGTGGAACTCGACAGCGAATACCGCATCAACTTCTTCTAAACGAGATACTCACAGGTAAGCCGATGGGCATTCGACGATACAAACCGACTTCTGCCGGCCGCCGCGGGGCGACCGTCAGCGATTTTGCCGAACTGACAGTCGGCAGTAAGCCCGAGAAGGGGCTGCTGCGGCCGAAGCACAAGACCGGCGGACGAAACAATCAAGGCAAGATCACTGCGCGGCATCGGGGTGGCGGCCACAAGCAGCGCTATCGGCTGATCGACTTCCGCCGCAACAAGGACGGCGTGCCGGCCAAGGTGGCGGGAATCCAGTACGATCCCAATCGCAGTGCGCGGATCGCGCTGTTGCATTACGCCGACGGCGAGAAGCGGTACATCATCGCACCGGAAGGGCTGACCGAGGGGATGCAAGTTGAGAGCGGCCCCGACGCGCCGCCGTCGATTGGCAACTGCATACCGATGAAGCATATTCCGCTGGGCATGACGATTCACAACATCGAGTTACAGCCGGGGCGCGGCGGCGTGATGTGTCGTTCGGCTGGCACGCGTGCCACGCTGGCGGCACGCGAGGCCGATTGGGCACAGTTGCAGTTGCCCAGCGGCGAAATTCGCCGTGTACCGAGTTCCTGCCGGGCAACGATCGGTGCGGTGAGCAACTCCGATCACATGAATATCGTACTGGGCAAGGCGGGCCGTAAGCGTTGGCTGGGATGGCGTCCGCATGTTCGCGGTACCGCGATGAATCCGATCGATCACCCGCACGGCGGCGGCGAAGGCCGCACCAAGGGCGGCCGGCATCCGGTCAGCCCGCAAGGCAAGAGCGCCAAGGGTGGCCGGACACGGCAAAATCGCAAGCCGTCGAACGCGTCGATCGTGCGTCGTCGTCGTTCGCGTCGCTATGGACAGCTTAAGATCGTGTAGTGAAGTCAATCGCACAAATCGCTTGAACAACGAGAATCGCAGTTATGAGTCGTTCGCAGAAAAAAGGCCCCTACATCGATCCCAAGCTGTTCTACAAAGTAGAGAAGCTCGAGGAGCGCGGCGTGAAGGAGCCGATCAAGACGTGGGCCAGGGCCTGCACCATCGTGCCGGAGTTCGTGGGGCATACCTTCATGGTCCACAATGGCAAGCAGCATTTGAAGGTGCTGGTAACCGAAGACATGGTCGGCCACAAGCTGGGAGAGTTCGCCCCCACGCGCACCTTCCGCGGTCACGGCGGCAAGGGCAAGCGATAAAGTAGCAGGGGCCGCCGGCCCGTGCGTGAATGAAAAACGGTCGACAGGCGAAACGAGCAGGGTAACAACATGGCATACGAAGCGACACATCGCTACGCACGGATCAGCGCCCGCAAGGTGCGCGCGCTGGCGGACATGGTTCGCGGCAAGTTCGCCGACGAGGCGCTCGACTTGCTGCGGTATCAGCCGGAGCGGGGTGCGAGGATGTTGGAGTCGGTAATCAAAAGCGCCTTGGCCAACGCCGAGGAGCAGCGGGAAAGCAACATTCGCGACCTGGTGATCACCGACTGCCGCATCGACGGCGGGCCGATGTTCAAGCGGATGCGGCCTCGCGCCCGGGGCATGGCCCACGTGATCAAGAAGCGGACTTCGCACATTAAGGTTCAGTTGTCCTAGTCGATCGGCGATTTGCCGAGCAGATGAAACATTAGTGAGTTGGATTTATGGGTCAAAAAGTCAATCCTGTCGGCTTCCGCACCGGGGTGATGATCGGTTGGAAGAGCCGCTGGTACGCTTCTAAGAAGGACTTCGCGGATTTGCTGGTCGAGGACCACAAGCTCCGCAAGTACATCAAGGAGAAGTATCGCTACGCCGGCATTCCCAAGATTGAAATCGAACGCACCCGCGACGAGGTGAAGGTGGTGCTGTTCACGGCCCGGCCGGGCATCATCATCGGCCGCAAGGGGCAGGCGATCGAGCAGTTGCAGGACGAGTTGCAAGGCCTGATCGGCCGCCGGATCAATATCAAAATTGAAGAGATTTCCCGACCGGAGATTCAGGCGCAACTGGTTGCCGAGGACGTCGCCGAGCAGTTGCTCAAGCGGGCCGGTTTCCGCCGCGTGATGAAGCGGGCGATGGAGACCACGATGGAGGCGGGGGCCAAGGGGATCAAGATTCAACTGGCCGGACGCCTAGGGGGCGCCGAAATGGCGCGCCGCGAGAAACAGAGTTCCGGATCGATTCCGCTGTCGACGTTGATGGCCAAGATCGATTACGGCTTTACCGAAGCAAAGACGCCGCAAGGCAACATTGGCATCCAGGTTTGGGTTAACCAGGGATTCTACGAAGGGGAAGATATCGATGGCCAACATGCCCAAGAGGGTGAAGCACCGAAAAAGCCAAAGAGGACGTATAAAAGGTAACGCCACGCGCGGCAACCACGTCGTCTTCGGCGATTACGGCCTGCAAGCCTTGCAAGGGGGCTGGATCAGCGCCGCGACGATCGAGGCCGGACGTATCGCCGCACAGCAGTACCTCCGCACTGAGGGCCGGTTGTACATTCGCATCTTCCCGCACAAGCCGATTACTTCGATTCCGCTGGAAACACGAATGGGCAAGGGCAAGGGAGAGCCGGATTACTGGGCCGCGGTGGTTAAGCCGGGGACGATCCTGTACGAAATTGGAGGCGGCGCAAGCGAGCAGGCGGCCAAGATCTGCTTCGCCCGTTTGGCCCACAAGATGCCGGTTCGCGTGCGATTCGTCAAACGCCGCACCGCCTAAGCAAATCAACTGAGAGACGCAAGCGATGAAAACATCCGAACTACGAGAAATGAGCGACGAACAGCTCGGCCTCACCCTCAAGGAAACGGCCGACAATCTGTTTCGCCTGCGGATGCAAGCCCAGACGGAATCGATCACCGCCTCGGCCGAATTGAAGAAGAACCGCCGGCTGATCGCCCGCATCAAGACGTTGCTGCGGCAACGAGAACTGGCCGCCGGCGAGACTGCCAACGCGTCGTAAGAAACCAAGAAGTAGATCGCGAAACAGCAAAACAGCGAGTACCGAAACAGCGGAACCAATACCATGCCCAAGAAAGTAGCCGTCGGGGTTGTGACCAGCGACCTGATGCAAAAGACCCGCCGCGTCGAGATCGGCCGTCTGGTCAAGCACCCCCGTTATCACAAGTACATTCGCCGCAAGACGGTCTGCCATGTGCATGACGAAGCCGGCGAGTCGGGCGTGGGCGACACGGTCGAGATCGTCGAATGTCGTCCCCGTTCCAAGACCAAGCGTTGGGAGTTGGTGCGGGTGGTGAGCAAGAGCCAATTGGTCGACCTGGCGGCCTTGAAAGCGGCGCACCAGCAGGCGGCGATCGAGAAAGAGAAGCAAGAGATTTTCGAGGGCCAGCCCTCTGCGGACGGCGATCAGTCGTAAGCGGTCGGATCGACCGTTTGCTCCACGTAATTACTGCATAGATTCAGCGATGCTCGCCGCGGCGAGTCGGTTCCTTAGGTGTCACAGTCATGATTCAAATGCAAACCCGCTTGGACGTCGCGGACAATACCGGCGCCAAGCAAGTGATGTGCATAAAAGTGCTGGGGGGGTCCAAACGGCGCAGCGCCGGCCTGGGCGACGTGATTGTTTGCAGCGTCAAGCAGACGATCGCCGGCAGCGACTTGAAAAAGAAGTCGGTTGTGCGGGCGGTGATTGTCCGCTGCCGCAAACCGACTCGCCGCGCCGACGGCAGCTACGTGCGATTCGACCGCAACGCGGTGGTCATCATTGACAAAGATAACAATCCGCGCGGCACGCGCATCTTCGGGGCGGTTGCTCGGGAGCTGCGGGACCGCCGGTTTATGAAGATCGTTAGCCTGGCAAACGAGGTAGTGTAGCGATGTTTATTCGGGTAGGTGACACGGTGCAAATTCTCAAGGGGGACGACCTGCGGTCGACCGACCCCAAGGATCGGCCGTTGCGAGCCAAGGTGCTCAAGGTCTACGCGGAACGGCAAAAGGTGCTGGTGGAAGGCGTCAATCGCGTCTACAAGCACGTCCGCCGCACGCAAAAAAACCCGCAAGGGGGGCGGTTGTCGATGGAAATGCCGGTGAGCATGGCCAATGTGATGGTCGTATGCCCGGCGTGCAACAAGGCCTCTCGGTTGGGAGCGCGGTTCACCGACGACGGCGCCAAGCAGCGCTACTGCAAGAAGTGCGGTTCGATGGTCAGCGAGCTTTCGCCCGCCCATCGGTCGCACGCCAAGAAATAACAAGCGCCCAGGATAGTCAGCACCAGTAGGTACAATCGATGGCCAAAGAAAAGAAAAACAAGCAAGAAGCATCCGAGGAAGCCGCGCCGCCGACTCCCCGTTTGCAGGAAAAATACGTCAACGAGATCCTGCCGGCGCTGCGCGAATCGCTGGGCCGAGAGAACCACTTGTCGTTGCCGAGGATCGAGAAGATCGTCGTCAGCATGGGCGTCGGCAAGGCGATCTCCGACAAGAAGTATCTGGACGAGGCGGTCCGGGTGCTGGCCGATGTGACCGGCCAGAAGGCGGCCGTCTGCCGGGCGCGCAAGGCGGTGGCCGGTTTCCGGCTTCGCGAGGAGCAGGCGATCGGGGCCAAGGTCACGCTTCGCAAGCAGCGGATGTATGAATTTTTGGATCGTCTGATTTCGTTGGTGTTGCCGCGTGTCCGCGACTTTCGGGGTCTCAACCCCAAGGCGTTCGACGGCCATGGCAACTACAACCTGGGGCTGTCCGAGCAGTTGGTGTTTCCGGAAATCGATCCGGACAAGTACGCGTTGGTGCAAGGCATGAACGTGACGATCGTCACGTCGGCCACCGACGACGACGAAGCCCGCGAAATGCTGCGAGGCTTCGGCATGCCGTTCCGCACTGAGGAAACGACGGCCGCCTAGCGGTCGTCGAGAGAGTGAGAGTGAGTCGTTTTTAACCGTTAGTTCCCGCATTCAGAGAATCGCATGGCGAGCAAGTCCAAGATCGCGAAAGCGAACAGAAAGCCGAAATTCTCCAGCCGGCTGGAGAGGCGCTGCAAACTTTGCGGCCGGCCCCGCGCCGTGTACCGCAAGTTTGGCATTTGCCGGATCTGCATCCGCAAGTTGGCGGATCAGGGTTTGATTCCGGGTTTGAAGAAATCGAGCTGGTAAGGGGATCCGAAGACCGATGATGACCGACCCGATTGCCGACATGTTAACCAGAATCCGCAACGCGGTGCGCGTCGAGCGCCCCCACGTCGACATGCCATTGTCGAAAGTGAAACGGGGCGTCGCCGAAGTGCTCAAGCGCGAAGGATACATCTGGGACTACAGCGAGTCCGAAGAAGGACCGTTTCGTCATTTACATCTCGACCTGAAGTATGGCCCCAATGGGGAGCGGGTGATTCAGCACCTCAAACGCGTTAGTAAGCCGGGCCGCCGCATTTATAGCAAGGCGACCGACCTGCGTCCGGTGCTTAACGGCATGGGAATTAAAATCATCAGCACCAGCCGGGGCGTGATCAGCGATCGCGAAGCCCGCGAGCGGAAGCTCGGTGGCGAAGTGTTGTGCGAAGTGTGGTAATTGCCGCGATGTTGGCGCCGCGACGGACTTAGTCCCCGCGGGTCGCCGAGAGAGCGTCACGAACAAGTTCGATAGCAAGGTAACAGCACGATGTCCCGTATTGGCAAGAAACCGGTTACGATACCCGGCGGCGTGGAGGCCAAGATCGACGGCAACACGTTTAGCGTCAAGGGACCGCTCGGCTCGCTCGAGTTGGCCCTTCGCGACGAGGTCGAGGTGGTGCTCGAGGACGATCCCCAGCAGATCGTCGTCAGCCGCAAGAAGGACAACCGTGAGGGCCGCGCCCTGCACGGCCTGACGCGGGCCTTGATCGCCAATATGGTCGAAGGGGTGGCCAACGGCTATCAAAAGAAGCTGGAAGTGGTCGGGGTCGGTTACCTGGCCGCCATCAGCGGAGACACGCTTCAATTGCGGGTTGGCTTTGCCAACGAACTACAAGTAGCGATTCCCGCGGAACTCGATGTGAAGTGTCCCGATCAGACGCACATCGTCATCAAGGGAACCGACAAACAAAAAGTGGGCCAATTCGCCGCCGAGGTCCGCGCCCTGCGGAAGCCCGAGCCGTACAAAGGCAAGGGCATCCGCTACGAAGGCGAGCATGTGCGGCGCAAGGCGGGCAAGGCCGTTGGTGCGTAGGGCTTTAGGTTTCAGATTTCAATTTTCAGATTTCGGTTGGCATGCTTCCGTAGCATCTGTCAGACAGCGAGAACTTAACGGTGAATCACGAAAAGACAATCGGACTGCAACGGCGGCGTAGGCGATGGCGCGTGGGGAACAAAATCCGCGGCACCGCGGAGCGTCCGCGGCTGACCATCTATCGCAGCCACAAGCACATTTACGCGCAGGTGGTCAACGACGAAGTCGGCCAGACCCTTTGCTCGGCCAGCACGCTCGACGCGGAGGTCCGCAGCGACCTTGCCAACGGAGGTAATCGCGACGCCGCGACGGCGATCGGCAAGTTGATCGCCGAGAAAGCGTTGGCCGCCGGTGTGAAAGAGGTCGCCTTCGATCGCGGTCGATGCCGTTATCATGGCCGCGTGGCCGCCTTGGCCGACGCCGCTCGCGAGGGCGGACTCGGGTTTTAGCCCGCGAAACAAATCAGCTTCATTTTCCATCCGCGCAATGCGGCACAAATTTCCATCCAATTGATTAGTACCTAGCATCCCGTTTCGAGCACATCCGCATCGACCGTATCGCGTCGCTCGCCGACGCAGGAGACAAGCAACCAGTGGCAAAGTCAGATAAGCAATCCGGCCATGGCGAACTGGTCGACAACGTCGTCAAGATCAAGCGCTGCGCCGCCGTGGTCAAAGGGGGCCGCCGCTTCAGTTTTGCGGCGATGGTCGTCGTCGGCAACGGCAAGGGCCGAGTCGGCTGGGGATATGGCAAGGCGAACGAGGTGCCGCCGTCGGTCGAAAAGGCGGTCAAGGCCGCCCAGCGCAATATGATCGACATCCCGCTGGTCAAAAGCACAATTCCGCATCGCGTGATCGGCGAATATGGCGCGGCGCGCGTGGTGCTGCTGCCGGCCAGCGCCGGTACCGGCGTGATCGCCGGCGCGGCGGTGCGGGCGGTCTGCGAGTCGGCCGGCATCCACGACATCCTCACCAAGAGCCTTGGCTCCAACAATGCGGTCTCGCTGGTCAAGGCCACCATCGACGGTTTGCAACAATTGCGAACCGTTTCCGAAATCGAACGTCTCCGCGGAGTATCGCTGTCATGAGTTTGCACGAAGTCAATCGCGGCATCAAGAAATTCAAAAAGCGGAAGCGGGTCGGCCGCGGTCCCGGTTCGGGGCACGGCAAGACCTCCGGCCGTGGCCACAAGGGGCAGGGGCAACTGGCCGGCTGGTCGGCGCATCCGACCTTTCAAGGGGGTGCCATGCCGTTGGTGCGCCGCGTTCCCAAGCGAGGTTTCAACAATCAGTTCGCGCTGAAGGTGGCCACGGTCAACGTCGGCCAATTGAACGAGAAGTTCGAGGACGGAGAGGAAGTCACGCCCCAGACGCTCAAGGGCAAGCAGTTGGCCAACTGCCGCTACGACGTGCTGAAAGTGCTCGGCGACGGCGAGTTGACCAAAAAGCTGAAGATTTCCGCCCACCGCTTCAGTAAGTCGGCGGAGGAAAAGATTAAGAGTTCGGGTGGAGAAATGATCGTATTGCCGGGCAAACAGCCGGTGGTCAAGAACAAGATGGGTTCGGCGCGGAAGGGCTGATCGCGGTCCGCGGTGTTTTGCCCGGTCAGCGTGCGTTGACCCGCGGCGGAATCTTCGGTAAACCAAGCGATTGCCACAGCGTCGCCGCGGACGTATCGAACTTACAATCCAGGCTGGTCACCGGACGGATCGGATCATGTTGGAAAAATTTCGCGTCATATTCACCATTCCCGAGCTGCGGCAGAAGATTCTTCTGACGCTGCTGTTTCTGGCGATCTACCGCATCGGCTGGCAGATTCCTCTGCCAATGGTCGATTCGGAAGTGATGCTTGAACACTTCAAGACGGGCAGCGGCGGCGCTGGCGACATCCTGCAGCGGGTGGCGGTGTTCAGCGCCAGTCAGTTGAACCAGGCCACGATCTTCGGCCTGGGCATCATGCCCTACATCTCCGCCTCGATTATCTTCCAGTTGCTTGGCAGCGTGTACAAGCCGCTGGAGGAACTCAAGAAGGAGGGAGAAGCGGGCCGCAAGAAAATCAACGAGTATACCCGGTATGCCACGGTCGGCATCTGCCTGCTGCAAAGCTGGATGTATTTCAGATGGTTGATAAATAATTCCGTGGCTCGGGCGGATCAGGATCAGGCCACACTGATCGCGTCGGAAGTATGGCAGTCGATGCAGAATCCATTCTATAGCTTTGTCTGGCAACTCACCGCCGTACTGACGA
This sequence comes from Pirellulales bacterium, assembly GCA_040878585.1. GTDB lineage: Bacteria > Planctomycetota > Planctomycetia > Pirellulales > UBA7805 > JBBDLY01. Next base: position 72 of record JBBDLY010000537.1, on the reverse strand, counting down.
TGACCGCCGGCACCGTGTTTTTGATGTGGCTCGGCGAGCAGATCGACGAGTTCGGCATCGGCAACGGCATCA